>CAIVJW010000055.1 GCA_903906315.1 uncultured delta proteobacterium
GAGAGGGGCGCCAAGGACGCCAAGGACCCCAAGAGCGCCAAGGGAAGATTCTGGGTTGGGTGCCGCGAGCCAGCGCGTCCACGCGGGGCGCAGTCGACTGCCGGCCTCCGGCCCCGCTGGGCGCGCGTCCTCCGGCCTCTCGCTTGGCGTCCTCGGCGTCCTTGGCGCTCTCCTCGCTTCGCACCGCGGCGCCCGTGAACGCGCAGCCGGCAGGCCCCGCCCCGGGCCCGGCCGGCCTCCGAATCCCGGCGAAGTCCGGCTAGCTCTCGAGCTCCGCCGCGCGCTTCTCGAGGGCGGCCTTCCACTCGCCCTGGAGGCGCGTCACGTCCTGCGGCATCAGGCCCCTCATCGGCGGCAGCCCGAGGTCCGGGCGGTCGCCCGCGGTGCCCTCGCGCACGAGCTTCGCGAAGCGTCGCCCCTCGGCGGCGAGGTGCTTCTTGACCGAGTCCGCGAGGCCCGCCGAGAACCGATCCACGTGATCGCGGACGGCCTTCTCCGTCGCCGCGCGCACCAGGTCCGCCGCGCGGGCGCGCTCGCGCGCGACCGCCTGGCGGTGCTGCTTGGGGACGGTGACCGCGGCGGTCACGACCGCGCCGGCGAGGACCACGCCCGACAGCCAGGTGAGCGCGGTCGTCGCCGACGGCCCGCCGAGCCCGAGCTTCGACACGATGAAGCCGAGGGTCGACACGCCCATCACGGCCGACATGACGGACTTCCACGTGCCACTCAGCGCCTCGAAGCGGCCCTTCGCGGGGAACGCCTGCTTCGGCAGCGTCAGGGGCGAGGACGAGGCGGCCTGGAGGTCCGGCGCCTCGACCCGGAACGACCCCACCGCGTCGCCCACGGCGCCCTCGATGGCCTCGTTCGCGCGCGTCGCGACGAGCGCACCGTCGTGCGCGCGCCAGTCCTCGAGCACCTTGCGCACCCAGCCGAGGAAGGCCTCGCCCTCGCCGGCGGCCACCGTGTAGAGGGTCTCGCCCGTCGCGTCGTCGACGGTCGCCTCGATCGCGAGCTTGGCGACCGATCGCGAGACCTTCTCCTGGAGCTCGCGCACCTGGCGACCGAGCCGGGCCTGCCACTCGCTCGCCTCGCGGCCGATCGCCATCTGGAGCCCGGAGTCCGCCTGCCGGAGCTTCTGCGCGGCGGCCTGGCGGTCCTTCGCGTCGCGCTGGTCGCGATCGATCGTGGCCTGCGCCTCGAGCGCGCGCGGCGCGAGCGCGAGGGCGGCGCGGTACACGTCCTTCCAGCCCGCGCGGTCGGACATGGACGTGGCCTTGCGGCGGCGCTCGACGTCCGCGATCGCCTCGCCGACGGCGGCGTCGAGCTTGGCCGTCTTCACCGCGAAGATCAGCGAGTCGAGCGCCGGGACCGGGTCGAAGGTCGGTGCGGCGGCGGTCATCCGCGGCCGAGCTCGTGCGCGATGCCCTCGGCGGCGCCCGTCACCTGCCCGACGACGGGCACGTGCTGCAGCACGCGGTTGGCCTCGTGCAGGATGCGCTCGATCCACGACTGGCCCTCCTGGGCGAGGTGGTCGCGCATGCCCTGGGCGTGGCTCTGGAGCGCGCCGAGCGCGTCGTCGCGCACGCCGCCGAGGTGGCCGAGCGTCTGCTCGGCGATGGCCGTCACGCGCTGGCCGAGCGCGTCGGCCTCGTGCGCGAGGCGGGCGCCGAGCTGCTCGGAGCGGTCCATGAGCAGCTGCGCGAGGTGGTCGCCGCGGTTCTGGAGGTCGCCCACGAGGTGCTGCGCGGAGGTCGAGATCACCTCGACCGCGTGCTGCTGCGCCGACGAGATCAGCTCGCGCCCGTGGTCGGTGAGCGACCGGAGCTCGGTCGTCGCCGCGTCGCGCAGGTGCGTAAGCTCCGAGTTGATGCGCTGCTGCTGGTCGGTGAGGGCGCGCTCGGCCTGGTGCTGGAGGTCCGCGGCGCGGTGCTCGACGGCGCTCGCGGCCTCGTCGCGCGCGTGCCGCACGACGCCGGCGGCCTCGTCGCGCGCGTGGTGCACGACGCCGGCGGCCTCGTCGCGCGCGTGGTGCACCGCGTTCGTGGCCTCGTCGCGCGCGTGGTCGAGCTGGCCGCGCGCGTCGGCGGCGTGCGCCGCGGCCTGGTCGAGCGCCTCGCGCTCGCCGTGGACGGCGGCGCGGATGGCGTCGATGGCCTCTTCGCGTGCGTGCTGGATGGAGGCCCGCGCCTCGTGGAGCGCGGCGGTGGCCTGCTGGAGCTGATCGAGGATCTGCCGCGCGTCGTCGGGGGAGGCGGTGCTCATGGCAAGAACCGTATCGAGACGGACAACGCGAGGGAAGCGCGGCCAACCGGGCGAGGTGTCCGCAAGCCCCCGATCGCGACGTCGAGGAGGGCGGGCCCCCGATCGCGCCCGCCCGGTCCTCGCCGACGAGCGGGTCGCGGGCCGAGCGAGCGGGCCCCAGGATGCCCCGCGCGCGCCCGTCCCCGGCGTTCGCCGCCCCGCCAGCTGCGCTCCGGAGGTCGCCACCGATGCCAGCGGAGCGGACCCGGGAGGACGCCAAGGACGCCAAGGACGCCAAGCGAGAGGTCGGAGGAGACGGGCCCTGCGGGGCCGGAGGCCGGCCGTCGGATGCGCCCCGCGTGGACGCCCGAGCTCGCGGCACTCCAACCCCAGTCTTCCCTTGGCGCTCCTCCCGCTCCCCATCCGTCGGGTCGACGGCCGCGCGAGCCAGCGAACGACGTTCGAGCGGAGGGCCGTGAATGCGTGGTCCGAGTCGGGCCTCTTTCCACGACCTCCGGAGCCGGGGTGCCGCGGGCCGGCGGCTGCGTGGTAGCGTCGCCTTCGCCATGCTCACCCCCGGCCAGCTGCTCGACGCCCGCTACCGCATCGAGCGCCACCTCGCCGAGGGCGGGATGGCGCACGTCTACATCGCGATCGACGCGAAGACCAACGCGCGGGTGGCCGTGAAGGTGATGAAGAAGCACCTGTTCGCGCGCCCGGACATGCGCGCGCGCTTCATCGCGGAGGCGCAGACCGCGGCGAAGGTGCAGTCGAGGAACGTCGTGCGCGTGCTCGACGTCGACGAGGACGAGGCGGCGGGCGTCGCGTACCTCGTGATGGAGCTGCTCGAAGGCGAGACGCTGCAAGCACGCCTCGAGCGCGGGCCGATGGCGCCGGCCGAGGCGCTGGCGGTGCTCGGGCAGGTGGCGAAGGCGCTCGACGCCGCGCACAAGGTTGGCCTGGTCCACCGCGACCTCAAGCCGGGCAACGTGTTCCTCGAGGACGACGAGGGACGCGCGGTCGCGAAGATCCTCGACTTCGGCATCGCGCGATCGATGGACTCCGCGCACGCGACGGCGACCGAGATCGGCACCCCGGCGTACGCGGCGCCGGAGCAGCTCGCGAAGAGCTTCCGCGCGCGGGCGAGGAAGGCCGGCATCGACGTCGCCGACGAGGTGTCGCCGGCGACGGACGTGTGGGCCTTGGGCCTGATCGCGTACGAGTGCCTGACGGGCGCACCGCCGATGCAGGTCTGGGGCGTCGAGAGCTCGACGGAGCTGCCGATGCGCATCCTCGACGAGCCGCCGGTGCCGAGCGAGGCGGCGGGCGAGGCGGCGCAGTCTCTCCCCGCCGGCTTCGACGCCTGGTTTGCGCACTGCGTCCACCGCGAGGCGCGCGCGCGATTCCAGGCCGCGAGCGAGGCCATCGTGGCCCTTGGCGCTCTCGGCGCCTCGACGGGTGGAGCGCCGGGTGGAGCGCCGGTCGTGAGGCCGGCGAACGCAGCCGCGCCCGCCCACCACGCATCCCCCGCGACGCAGCTCGGCGTGGCGACCTTCGCGCCGGGCGCAGAGCCTCGCGCCACCCCCGCTCCGGCCCGTGCCGCCGTCACGCCTGCGCGCGGCGTCGGCACGGAGGTCGGCGCAGCGACGTTCGCGCCGGATCCGAGGTCGGCGGCCCGCGCGGACGACGATCCGGTCGACGTGCCGAAGTCACGCATCGGTGGGCGCGCCGTCCTCTTCGGCGGCCTCGCGCTGGTCGCCGTCGCGGGCCTCGGCGTCGCCGCCACGCGAGGCTCCTCGGCCCCTGCGATCGACGCGATCGCCCCGTCCGCCTCGGCCACCGCGAGCGCGTCCGCGAAGGCCTCGGCGACCGCGTCCGCCGCGGCAGTCCCCGAATCGCCCTGCCCCGAGGGCATGATCCTGCACCCCGGCGGCACCTTCAAGATGGGCACGCCGGACGGCAAGACGAGCGACGCGGACGAGCGTCCGGTGCACGAGGTGACCCTCTCGCCGTTCTGCCTCGACACGACCGAGGTCACGGTCGCGGCCTACCGCGCGTGCACGAAGGAGGCAAAGGGCGGCGTGAAGTGCGACGCGGCGCCGACGAAGGTCGCGTGGAAAGGCGTGACGCCGAAGCAGGTGGAGGACTTCAGCGAGGCGTGCAACGGTGACCGCGAGGACCGCGGCGACCACCCGGCCAACTGCGTGGACTGGGGGATGGCCGACGCGTACTGCCGCTGGGCGGGCAAGCGGTTGCCGACCGAGGCCGAGTGGGAGTACGCGGCGCGCTGCGGACCGGGAGGCTGCGCGGAGCCGCGGACGTACCCGTGGGGCGAGGACGCGCCGGGGCCGAAGCGGCTCAACGCGTGCGATGGGGACTGCATCGCGTGGGGCAAGTCGAAGGGGTGGACGTGGAAGCCGATGTTCCCCGAGAGCGACGGCTTCGCCAACACCGCGCCGGTGGGCCACTACCCGGACGGCAAGAGCGCGTTTGGCGTGCTCGATCTGGCGGGCAATGTGGTGGAGTGGACCGCAGACTGGAAGGGACCGTATCCATCCGAAGCCTCTCGGGATCCAAAGGGGCCAGGCACGGAACCTGCATCCGGCTCTGCCCGCGTGCTCCGCGGCGGCGGCTGGAACAACCGCGACGCCTCGAACGCGCGCGGTGCGGTTCGCGGCGACGACGCGCCGTCGGAGCGCCTCAACTTCGTCGGTTTTCGGTGCTCGCGCGGGCCGAAATGAGCAGTTCCCTATTGAGTTGTTCCCTTTTCAATGCATGGGAGTTGGTCTCGTAGGGAGGAGCCGAGAGGGCGTGAGAGGGCACGATCCTCCGGTCCCGAGCCGCTCCGCGCGAAGCGCGGCCGGTTTTGAAAATGAGCTGGCGGCGTCGAGGCGATCCGGCTAGCGATCGCCTCGCCCCGGGCTCTGCCCGCGTGCTCCGCGGCGGCGGCTGGAACAACAACGACGCCTCGAACGCGCGCGGTGCGAATCGCAACGACAACGCGCCGTCGGAACGCAACAACAACGTCGGTTATCGGTGCTCGCGCGCAAGGCACGCCCGTTCCCCCGGGGTCACGGCTCCGGGGGCTGCGCCTCGCCTGGCCCCGCCCGGGGGTCACGGCCCCTTCGGGGGCTGTGGCGATCGCCCGGCCCCGCCGGGGTCCTCTCCGCACCACGGAGCGGCCCCGGCGGGCCGCGGGCCCTATCCGCCTGGAGGGTCGTCGCGCGGCAGCCCGTCGTGCAGCAGGCCGATGCGCCGCAGGATGCGCTCCTTGAGGCGGAACGTGTCCGCGTGCCCGAAGTGCCCGAACACCGCGCGCAGGCTCGCCCAGACCTCGGCCGGGTCGCGCTCGCCGCGATCCACCTCGGCGAGGCGCAGGCGCAGGCGCCGCTCGGCCCGCGCGACGCTGGTGCGGCGCACGCGGCCGGCGGCGTGGTTTTGCGATTCCACGCAACTGCGGGCGACGTCGTGTCGATAGGACGGGGGTGAACCGGAGGATCGCAGAGGGCGTCGAGGGCGCAGAGGGCACAGAGGATGAGGCGGGGGTGTGGGATGGGGGGAGGAGCGCGGACGCCGCCGCGGAGGACGCGCGCGAGGTCACGCGCGGCGTGATTGGGGCGGCGATCGAGGTGCACAGGGTGCTCGGGCCAGGGTTCCTCGAGTCCGTGTACGAGGAGGCGCTCGCCGTCGAGCTTTCGCTGCGAGGCGTCCCGTTCCGCCGCCAGGTGCCGGTTGCCATGCACTACAAGGGCAGGCCGATCGGACAAGCGCGCCTCGACCTGATCGTGGCCTATCGGGTCGTGGTCGAGCTCAAGGCCGTCGAGCAGCTCGCGCCGGTCCACGTCAGCCAGGTCGTCTCGTACCTGAAGGCCACGCGCCTCCGCCACGGCCTGCTGATCACCTTCAACGTCCCCGTCCTCCGTCTCGGCATCAAGCGCGTGGTCCACACGCCGCCCAGTTGACGCGCTCCCCGCCGCCGTACCCCGACCGCCACCCCCTCCCAAGCCCGAACCCAAGACAACTCCTCTCCTCTCCTCTGCCCTCCTCTGCCCTCCGCGCCCTCCTCTGCCCTCCGCGGTTTCCCCCCTTCGGCGCAGGCCGTGATCGATCGACGCGAAGAAGCGGCGCACGTCGACGCGCAGCACGTAGCCGGCGCGGCGTGCGCGAGGCCGCGGTGCGTGCCGAGGCCCTCGCGGCAGGCGTAGGTCTGCGGCGCGAGGCCGCGTTCGATGGCGGGCAAGGTCGCGTCGATGAGGAGGTGCTGGGCGACGCGGTCACGGAAGGGCAGCGCGTAGATGGACCGCGGCTTCGGGTCGGCGATGCGGAAGAAGCGGCCGACGCCCGGGCGGTAGCTGCGGTCGGCGAGGGCGCAGGCGAGCGCGTCGACGGCGCGATCGACGTCGAGGAGGAACGCGGCGACGTCGGGCGCGCGGCGCTTGGCGCGGGCCGCGCGGTGCGCGAGGGCGCGGAGGTGGGCGGCGGGGATGGCGTGCATGTGGTGGGGGCGGCGGGAGGTAGGGGACCGCGCCCTCTCGCGCGCGGCTACGTTCGCCAGCCTGAAGGCTGGCGCCTCGCGCGGCTAGGCGGAGCGGCGGATTCGACCGTCGCGCACAGGAGCTCTCCGCGCCCGAAGCATCCCTTCGCCCCGGCTCGCAGCGGTCCGAGCCCGGCCTGGTCGGGCTTCTTGGCGGCCCTGCACCGGCTTTCAAGCCGCTGCCCCGCGGCGCCCGTGCGGTCGATTCCACGCAACTGCCCGCCTCCTCGCGTCGACAGAGAGGCATGCCCTCCGTCGCACACGAGCTCGCCGTCCTCGCCCTCGGCGAGGATCCCGCCCTCCTCGCGCTCCTGATCGAGAAGCTGACAGGCATTCACCTCGCGGCCCCGCTGACGCGCGAGGACGCCGCCGTGCGGTTCGCGAGGGCGATCGAGGTGCGCCCGGACCTCTTGTTTGCGGTGGCGGGAGGC
>CAIVJW010000056.1 GCA_903906315.1 uncultured delta proteobacterium
GATGGAATGACCGTCACGCCAGTACGAACGACGCATGGGGGCAAGTGGGCAGTGCGCTCGTCGAACTGCCCTCCGCGCGTCCTGGCACACTCGACCGTCGCCAGGCACGCGATTGCCGCTCTCGCTGTGCGGCCTATGCGAGATCGACGATGAAAGGGCTGACCTCCCAACGTCAACTGGAACCGCAGGATCCTGGCGTGTAGACGGTGCAAATGCCCTGCGGCCGGATGGCCGCCCCGTCGAGCCCGCCGAACCTCCCCGGCAGGGCCGTCAGGAGACATAAGTTCTCTTGCGCGGCGTCACGTCCAGCCTCCTCGGCGCGATGTCCAAGAGCGCGGGATCCTGCGGGAAACGGTTCCAGAGAGCAAGGCTGGCACCGGCGAAACCGGTGGATGAGCCCGTTGCCTGTGGCCGAGGCAGCGCAGCGCCGAAGGAGGCTAAGCCCTCCGGCATGCCCTGCGACGCGAGCGACCCGAACCGAGCTGTTCACCGGCCTCGCCGGTCTCACGTGGCCGCCGCTGCCCCCGCCCACAGCCTCCATCCGCCAAAGTCTGCAGCAGTAGAGGCCGTGCGCCGAGGGCGCACCCTCAGGCATGGACATCCGAGCACTTGGGCTCGTGTTTCCACGGCAGTGCTGGAGCGATGCGACGCGCACTGCGTAGCAAAACGCCACAATGTCAGCCGTGGCGGCTTGCGCGTTCGTCCACAACAATTGACGATTCGCCGCCGCTAGCGGTACCGTCCGGCCATGGAAATGTTGGTCCTCGCGAGCCTCCTGATCGCAACGCTGAGCGTCGGGTGCAGCAAGCCGGTCAAGGCCCAGGTGAACTGCCAGGAGCACGCCCAGGGGTTCAGTTGCGGGGTGTCCACGGAGGGGGGCGGCGGCCAGAACTTCAACGTGTGCTGGGACATCAAGGTCACCTGCGGGAACGGCCAGAAGCTCGGCGCCAGCACCTGCCAGGAGGTCGGGGGAAATGGGAAGGCCTCTTCCGTGGTACCCAACGCCAGGTTCACGGGCGGCAATTGCAAGGTGGGCTCGGTCACTGGCGTGGCCGTCGACAACGTCAAGATCGTGAAGAAGTGAAAGGCAGTCACCGCACCGCTTCGCCGGCCCCAAGCGACGGCGCGGGTCTGGCTGCCTCGAGATCCGAGGTCGTGGCCGCTTACGTCGCGAGCTCCGAGTGCACGGAAGGCGAGGATGCCGGTGCCGGCGCGGGGGTCATGACGGGGCCCGACACCTTCACTTCCGAGCACGTCGCGTGGCTGCGCGTAAACCGGCTCTTCTTGGGGATCTCTCTCGCCGGCATCGCGGTCGGCGTCGCGGCGATCCCGATCGGGGCCGCGTCGCATCTGCCCCGCCTGGAAGCCTCCTTGATCGGCGCCGGGCTGCTCGGCGCGGCGGCCGCAATCCACCGCAAGGCGTTCGCCCGGCGTGATCGCGGCGCTTTCACGGTCACCCCGTCTGGCATCACGATCGACGGGGAATCGGTCGCGCGGCGCAGCGAACTCCGGTCCGGCTTCGTTGTGCCCAGCCACAAGGGCCGGACGCTCGTGCGCCTCGAGCGCCCCTACAAACTCCCGGTCGAGCTCGAGGTCGCGGACACGGCCGAAGGGCGGCGCATCTTGCACGCGCTCGGATTCGATGCGTCGCAATCCAGGGCAATGTTCTGGCTGCCGTCGCGCGCTCTCTATGAGGGAGCGGCGGGCCTCGCGATGGTGGCACTGGCTTTCACGACAGCCATGCTCACGGCGGCTTTCTGGCGGCTTTTCGGGCCCGCACCCGCCCAGGTCGCGGCGCTCCTCGGGGTGGCCTCGTTTCTCACGCTGCTGCTCTGGCGCACGCGACTCACGGTTGGGGCCGATGGCGTGCTCGTCTCGTGGCTCGGCCGCGCGCGCTTTGTGCGCTACGACGACGTGACCGACGTCGCGATCCACCGCGGAGAGCTCTTCGGGTTTGGCTTCCGGGCCTGGAGCGGTGTCCGAATTCACCTGCACGGCAAGGCCCCTGTGGAGCTCGCTGTCGCAAGCTCGGTCCTCGACATTCCGCGCACCGAGCTTATCGCCGAGCGGATCCGCGAAGGACTGCAGAGCTATCGACGCGGCGACGGAGCGGCGGACGCGGCGCTCGTTGCGCGTGCCGGTCGGCCCGTCGCCGAGTGGGTCGAGGCCCTGCGCGCAATCGGCGCGGGCTCGGGGGCGGACCACCGGACGGCACCCGTAGTCCACGATCGGCTTTGGAAGGTCGTCGAGGACGTGAGCGCGGCCCCCGTCGCGCGTGCGGGGGCGGCCGTCGCGCTCGCGGCCTCGAAGAGCCCCGAATCGAACGAACGGCTACGCCTCGCGGCCGAGGCCACCGCCGTACCGAAGCTTCGCCTCGCGATTGAGGCAGCTAGACCCTCGCCGAAAAGCAGATTGCGTCGCGCGCAAGCGGTTTTCGTCACGCTGGGCCCCGATCCTGCTGGACAAAGCGACCCGTCTTCGTCGTGGGGTTGCTCATGTCGCCTTCCCTCACGCCGTTCGCGCCCA
>CAIVJW010000057.1 GCA_903906315.1 uncultured delta proteobacterium
CCGTTGAAGAGGCGCGCCTTGTGAAGGGGAAGGAGCACGACGTTCTTCGCGGCCGCGTCGAGGTAAATCGGGACGGTGAGGTCCTGGCCGTCGACGATCGCGAACTTGCCGTCGGCAGCGATCGGGCTCTTGGCGCTGAACGGCTTGATCTTGCTGTCGTTGACGAAGCAGTAGCCGGTCGTCGGATCCGCCACCGGCTTGGCGCCGCCGGTCTTGAGCGTGCCGGCCACCGTGTCGAACTCGAGGAGCCACGAGAACGTGCCGGTGCCCGTGCCGTAGATCGAGTCGGAGAGCGATCCGAGGGTGCAGGCCGCGTAGTTCGAGGCGATGGCGTTGTTCAGGACCGTCGACATGACGCCCGACGCGAGCGCCGCGGGCTTGGTCAACGTCAGCTGCGAGATGCGCAGGCCGAACGTCTTCAGGTCCTTGTTGTCGACGAGCGAGACGCAGTTTGAGATCGCCGTCTTGCAGCCCGCGGCCGTGAGGGCACACGCCGCGCCGCTCGAGTTGCCTCCGCCCGCGCCGCCACCGCCCGAGTTGCCTCCGCCCGCGCCGCCACTGCCCGAGTTGCCTCCGCCCGCGCCGCCACCGCCCGAGTTGCCTCCGCCGCCATTGGCCGGCGCGGTGTCCGAGCTGCAACCGGCGAGCGCGCCGACCGCGGCGAGCGCGAAACCAATGATCCTGTTCGACAAGCGCATGTACTCCTCCAAGGGCTCTCGTGGGAGGCGCCAGTATAGCCGCGGAGCCACCCCGAACCTCAATCCGCAGCGCCCGGCGACCGGGGCGCAACCGCATCGCGGACGAGCACGGCACGATGGACCTGACGCTCGTCGACGAGGCGGCGAACGACGACGTCGGCGACCTCGTCGACTTCGCCGCGGCGATGGCCGAGGCCAGCGCGGGGGCGCCTCCGTCGCACGGTGGCCCGATCGCACCCGCGTCGCGGCCGAGGCGCGTTCGGGCGCGCGGCGCCGAGCTCACCTGACCTTCCCGGTCGCCTCGATCGTCGAGCCGGTGCCCGTCGCGCAAGGCTCGCATGCCGCTCACCGCGATGCGGTCCGTCGCGCACGAGGCAGCGCTCGCGAGGCGCTCGCGGCTCGCTGCCTAACACGGACATCGGGCGGCGCCCTGGCGCGGGTCGGCGCCGATCCGCATGCTAGGTTCAGGGCATGACCTCTTCGGCAGACCGCAGGATGGGACAGGGGCCGTTCGTCGCCGAACAGCTCCGAACGGGCGATCCGTACGAGCTGTCGCACGGGCACCCCATCTACTGCGCGCCCACCGGCAGCGACGGCACGGGGCCGAACGGGCTCGGCTTCTCCGTGCTCGACACGGACCCGGCCGTCGTTCGCGCCGGCGTCGACACCGGCCTCAAGCTCGCCGACGGCACGCTGCGCGCGCCCGATGTCGCCGTGGGCTTCGAGGACGGCGCGGGCACCTGGGCGCGCGCCGCGAAGCTGGCCGTCGAGTACGCCGGTCGCGGGCAGGACGAGGCCGACCTGCGCGCGAAGATCGAGGAGCTGCTCGACGCCGGCACGCGCTGGGTCTGGGTCGTGCGGCTCGTCGGGTTGCCGCGCGTCGAGGTGCACGAGCGCGGCAGCGCGGTGCGGACGTTCGCCAAGGGGCAGGCGATCACGGCGCCCGGCGTGCTGCAGAACCCGGTCCCGGTGGCGGCGCTCTTCGACCGCGACGCGGCGCACGAGGCGTCGCTCGCGAACCTGCTCCAGCGCAGGGGCTACGCCGACCTCGACGCCGTGCGCGAGGAGGGGCGCGAGGAGGGGCGCGGGGAGGGACGTGAGGAGGGCGCGCTCGCGGAGGCGCGGGCGGCGATCCTCCGGGTGGGCGCGGCGCGCGGGCTCGTGCTTTCCGATGCGGACCGGCGGCGGATCGAGACGTGCGTCGAGGTGGCGATGCTCGGGCGGTGGCTCGTGCGCGCGGCGACGGTCGGGGCGGCGGACGAGGTGGTCGGGGGCGGGTGACCTCGCCGAAGCTCCTCGACCACCCGGCCGAGCGGACGAAGAAGCCCGCCGCGCTCCGGTCGTGGCTGGTCGAGGTGACGGCCTCCTGAGCCGAGGACCGGGCCGCCCGCGACGCGCGCGGCTCGCTGGCGTGCCTCCTCGACCACGCCTGTGATTCGGAGCACATCCGACGCGCAGCCGAGCCCCGTTCCGGCGTCGGTTCGTCGCGCTCCGCGTGGTAACCGTCGCCGTCGTGCTCTCCCGCGCGCCTCGCCCTTCGCGTGCCCCGGGGCACGCCGCGCGAGACGCCGCGCCGTCGGCGGTCTTGCGGCCATGACGTGGCGGCTCGCCCCGGGCTCGTGCCTCGCCGATCGCTACGACATCGTGCGATCGATCGGCCATGGCGGCCACGGCGTCGTCCACGAGGCCTTCGATCGCGCTGCCGGTCGCGCGGTCGCGATCAAGACCCTCGATCGTGGCGACCACCGTGGCGTCGGCGACCTGAAGCGTGAGTTTCGCGCCCTCGCGGACCTTCACCACCCGAACCTGGTCGGTCTGCACGATCTCGTCGCGAGCGACGGACGCTGGTTCTTCACGATGGAGCTGGTCGAGGGGGGCGACTTCCTGGCGCACGTCCGCGCGGAGGGCGCGGGCGCGCCGGCGTCGTTCGATGAGCCGGCACTGCGTGCGGCCCTCGCAGGCCTCGCGCGCGGCGTGCGCCGCCTGCACGTCGCCGGTCGGTTGCACTGCGATCTGAAGCCGTCGAACGTGCTCGTGACCCCGGCCGGGCGCGTGGTCGTGCTCGACCTCGGCCAGGCGCTCGACCTCGAGCCGACCGGGCGGCGCCGCTCGTCGGGCTACGACCGCGTGGGTACGCCAGCGTACATTGCCCCGGAACAGGTGGTGGGGGCGCCGCCGTCGGCGGCGACGGACTGGTACGCGGTCGGCGTCATGCTCTTCGAGGCGCTGACGGGGCGTTTGCCGTTCGAGGGCGCGGACCTTGCGCGCCAGATCCTCGCGCGGCTGCAGGCCGAGCCCGCCGCGCCGTCGTCGATCGCGCCTCGGGTCCCCGCCGATCTCGACGCACTGTGCATCGCGCTCCTCCGTCGCGATCCCGCCGATCGCCCCGAGGGCAGCGACATCGCCCGCCGGCTCGCGATCGGTGACGACGAGCCGGCCCAGGTCGCGTCGCTCCCCCCGCGCTTCGTCGGTCGCGCGGCCGAGCTCGAGGCGCTGTCGGACGTCCTCGCGTCGGTCGAAGCCGGGCGCTCCGCCGTCGTGTGGCTCCGCGGCGCGTCCGGGATGGGCAAGACGGCGCTCGCCGCGCGCTTTCTGGAGATCGCGGAGGCGCGCGGCGCGCTCGTCTTGAGGGGTCGGTGCCACGAGCGCGAGTCGGTGCCCTACAAGGCGCTCGACGGCCTCGTCGACGATCTCGCGGGCGTCCTGCGCCGGCGCCCCGCGAACGAGCTCGAGGCCCTGCTCCCACCCGAGGTCGGGCTGCTCGCCCGCCTGTTTCCCGTGCTGGCGCCGATCGCCCGCCTGGGCTCGTCTCCGCCGGTGCTCCCGATCCCCGACGTCGTCGAGCTGAAGCACCGCGCGGTCGTGGCGCTCCGTGAGCTCTGCGCGCGCCTCGCCGCGACGGCGTCGGTCGTGCTCCACGTCGACGACCTGCACTGGGGCGACGTCGACAGCGCCGCCATGGTCGCCGAGCTGATCGGCCCGCTCACGAGCGAACGGGTCTGCTTCCTCGGGTCGTTCCGCAGCGAGGAGGCCGAGTCGAGCGCGTGCCTGCGCGCCGTCCTCGAGGCGCGGGCGGGGCCTCTCGGCGGCGCAGCCGACCTCGTCGTCGGGCCGTTCGAGGCGACGGACGCGCGCGCGCTCGTGAACGCAGAGTCGGGCGTGTCGCCCCTCGACGGGGTCACCGTGGACGCGATCGTCGCCGAGGCGGGGGGTTGCCCGCTATTTCTGGTCGAGCTCGCGCGCGCGAGCGCGGCGCGCGGCGAAGCGATCGCGGTGGAGGCGACGGTCTCGATCGACCGGGTGCTCGCCGCGCGGTTCGATCGGTTGCCGCGCGACGCGGCGTCGCTGCTCGACGTCCTGGCGGTCGCCGGCGGGCCGGTGCCGCGGCGCGCGGCGCTCGAGGCCGCTGGGGTCGAGGAACGCGCCCTCGCGGTGCTCGGCGCCGAGCGGATCGCGCGAAGCCACGGCGGCGATCAGCGCGCCTCGATCGAGGCCTACCACGACCGCGTCCGCGAGGCCGCGCTGCGGAGGCTCGACCCGGCGGCGCGGAGGGCGACGCACCGTCGCCTCGCCGATGCGCTGGCCGCCTCGGGATCGGCCGACCCCGAGACGATCATGGCGCACCTGCGCGAGGGCGGTGAGCCCGCGCGTGCCGGAGCGTACGCCGAGATCGCAGCGCGCGACGCGCGGAGTGCGCTCGCCTTCGATCGCGCCGCGCGGCTCTACGAGGCCGCGATCGCGCTCCAAACTGCGGGGCGCTTCCGGCACGAGCTGCACGCGGCCCTCGGCGATGCGCTCGCGGCCGCGGGCCGGGGCGCCGACGCCGCGCGCGCGTACCTCGACGCGGCGTCCGCGGGCGGCCCGGCGCTCGAGCTGCGGCGGCGCGCCGCAGAGCAGCTCCTGCGCAGCGGTCGCGTGGACGAGGGGCTGGTCATGATGCGCACGGTCCTCGGCTCGGTCGGCGAGTCGCTGCCGGGGTCGCCGGCGGTCGCGCTCGCGTCGCTGGGGGTGCGCCGGGCGCGCCTGTGGCTCCGTGGCCTCGACTTCGTGCCGCGCGCCGAGGCGGACGTGCCCGCGGCCGCGCTCGCGCGCATCGATGCGTGCTGGTCGGTGACCGTCGGCCTCACCGCCGTCGACATGATCCGCGCGATGGACTTCGCCGCGCGCAGCCTGCTCTTGTCGCTCGACGCCGGCGAGTCGCACCGCGTGGCGCGCGCGATGGCCTTCGAGACGGCGTTCTCCGCCTTCCTCGGCGATCGCGCGCGCACCGAGGCGCTCGTCGAACGCACCCACGAGCTCGCCGACCGCCTCGGCAGCGATCACGTGCACGGCCTCGTCGACATCGGCCACGCCGTGCTTTGCAGCTCGACGGGCCGCTTCGCTCGCGCGATCGAGCTCTGGGACCGGGCCGAGCGGGCGTTCCGCGACCGCTGCGTCGGCGTGGCGTGGGAGCTCGTCACCACGCAGCTCCTCACGTCGTGGTCCTTGTTCTTCCTGGGGCGGTTGCGCGAGCTCGCTCGGCGCGTGCCCGAGATCCTGGGCGCGGCTGAGCGTCGCGCCGACCGCTACGCGACGGCCGTGCTCGCCGCCAGCGCGGCCTGGGTCGCGCTGATCGAAGGCGACGCTCCGGGGGCGCGGCGGACCGTGGACGACGCGCTCGCCGGCTGGTCCGTCGCCGGCTTCCACATCCAGCACCTGGTCGGGCTGCTCGCGCACACGTACCTCGACCGCTACCTCGGCGACGAGGCCGCGGCCTTCCGCCGTTTTCGCGCGTGCCACGGCGCGCTGCGGAGGTCGTTGCTGCTCGAGACGCAGGGCAACCGGATCACGGCCTCCTACGAGCGAGGGGCGGTCGCCGTCGCGGCGGCGTCACGCGGCGTTGCGTGGGGCGCCGCCCGGGCGGCGTGGGGCGCCGTTCGCGTGCTCGAGCGCGAGCGCGCGGCCTACCCCTCCGCCTACGCCGAGCAGCTGCGCGGCGGCCTCGCCGCGATCGCGGGCGACCCCGCCGGTGCTCGGCGCCACCTCGAGCGCGCCATCGAGCTCTTCGATGCGCACGACATGGCGCTCTACGCCGCGTCGACGTCGCGGCGCCTCGGCGAGCTCTCCGGCGGTGGCGCTGGTCGCGCGCGCGTCGCCGAGGCCGACGCGCGCCTCCGGGCCGAGGGCGTCGTGGACCCGCGGTGCTTCGCCCGCCTCCTCGCCCCGCGGCTTTTCGGCGTGGCCGAGGGCTGACGCGCGCGCCCGCGCGGCGCCCCGCGTCGCAGGACCCGAGGCGCGCGATCGGCGGCGCGAAAGCGGTCGCGCGCACGGAGGCCCGTGCCGCCACGGAGGGCCTCGTGCTCGGGCTGCCCGTGCCCTGCGCGGCGACCCGGGACCGGGCCGGGGGCGTCGGGCTTGCCGTCAGTCCTCGTCGGTGACCCAGCAGAGGCCCGCGCGCGGTCCGTCGACCACGGCGATGCCGGTGTCGAAGGTCGCGCTCGTGAGCGGCTTCCACGATCCCGTCCACGTCGAGTCGACGTCCTCGTCGTCGAGGACCGGCGTGTTCGTGAAGCACCGCGCCTGCGCGCCGAAGAGGTCGAGGAAGCGGCGCGCGAAGCCGCCCGCGTCCTCCTCGGACATGATCGACGCGTTCATCCCGAGGTCGCGGGCGAAGACGCGGCTGAGCAGGCGCTGGGCGTCGTCGCGGCTCACCGCGATCCAGTCGTCGCCGAGCGGCGACCCGCCGACCCGGACCGCCAGCGCGTCGAGGACCACGGGCTCGGGCGTCGGCGCGGCCAGGTCGACGAAGTCCATGAGCACCTGGCCGCAGTCGCGTCGCGCGCCAAGCTCCAGGGACAAGCGCGAGAACTCGCGGTCGGTTCGGGAGACGAGCGAGGCGGCGCGGAGAGAGGCCATGGTCATGGCTTCGCAGAGAAGCCGCCCCGAGGTCAATTCCGTGGTCGAACCGGCGGCCCGCGGGCCGTCCGCGGCGTGGCGCGCCGGGGCGGGTGCTAGCCTCGCGCGGCCATGCCCCGCACGCCGATCGACCCTTCCCTGCGGTCTGCGCCGCTCCGCGCGGTAGCCTTCGCGATCGCGGCCTCCGCGTGCGGAGGGCGAGGGTGCGGGGATCGCGCGCCCGCTCCGACGCCGGCCGCCGTCGCCCCGTCCGCGACGGCGCGCGCCGCGCCGATCCGCCCCGCCGTGGTGGTCCCGAGGGCGGGGGCGGCGCTCGCGATCGACGGCAAGAACGAGGAGCCCGCGTGGATGGGATCGGGTCGCACCGGGCCCTTCGTGGACGCGGCCGGCGTGATCGGGCGGCCCTACTCCGACGCGAGGCTGCTCTGGGACGATCGAAACCTCTACCTGACGCTCTACGCGGCCGACCACGACATCGAGGCCCGCAGCAAGGAGCACGACGGCCCGCTCGCCGACGACGACTCGTTCACGGTGCGGCTCGCGCCCCTCGGCGCCGGCGCGCCGGAGGCTGGGGCGGCGGCCTTCCTGCTCGTCGCCGCGCCGAACGGAGCGATCGCCGACGCGCGCGAGGCGCCCGGCGGGGCTCGTGATCCGGGCTGGGAGAGCCACGCCGTGGTCGCGGTCGACGCCGACGGGACCGTGAACCGGCCCGAGGACGAGGACGAGGAGTGGATCGTCGAGATCGCGCTGCCCTGGGCGTCGCTCGGCGTCACGCCGTCGCCCGGGCTGCGCCTCTCGGCGCGCTTCGGGCGCTGCGACGTGCCGCGAGGGTCGGCGCGGCGGTGCTCGGTGTGGGGCGAGGCGTCGGCGGGCGAGATCGTGCTCGGCCCGGAGGTCTCGACGCCCCCGCCGGCGCCCGCGACCCCGCCGGCGCGGCCGCGCGCGCGGGTGGGGCCGGCCAAGTGACGGCGTGGCCTGGCGCGGCGGTCAGCGCGCCGTGCGGCGCAGCTCGGTGAACCAGTCGCCGAGCGACGGGAACGCGATCGCCTCGGGCTGCGGCAGCGGCTCGCGCTTGCCCGACCGGGTGAGCGTGACCACGAACACGCGCGGGTCCGCGCCGCTCGTCGCGAACAGGACCTCGTGGCGGTCGACCCGCCGGGCGACGGCTCGGCAGTGCCGATCGTAGAGCGGGTGCCCCGCCGCGACCTCGACCTCGAGCTCGGCGACGAGCTCGGCCGCCTCGGCGCCCGGCGGCTCCCACGGGTGCAGCAGCTCCACCACCTCGTCACGCGGCATGGGGGCATGCTACCTCATCGCGGCGCGCCCGGCGGCGGCGTGGCTCACGTGCGCCATCCGGCCGCCGAAAGGCGCACGCGCGCGCCCTTCACGCCGAAGATCGCGCCGCCTTCGGGGGGCACGATCGGCGCGAGCAGGATGGAGGCCGCGACGGCTGCGACCACGAGCGGCGCCCGCGCGTCGTCGCCGGAGACGCGCGACGTAGCGATCTGCCACACGCGCCGGGTGCGCCCGACGAGGACGTCGAAGCCCGCCCCGCCGATCGCCCGCGCGCCCGCCTCGCCCGAGGCGCGCACCGCGAGCGCGCGCGCGACCGGCAGCGTGACGATCCTGACGCGGGTCGGCGCGCCGTTGCCGTTCGCATGGGCGACGTCGATCTCCGCGGCGTCGAGGTCCGGGATCGCGCCGTCCGGGTACTTCTTCGCGTGGACGAGCTCGATCCGGGCCGCGAAGAACGTCCGCGCCTGGTGTCGCCAGCGCGCGCCGTCGATCGCCGCGCTCGCCTCGGGCGCCAGCAGGCTCCACGCCTCGCCCACCGGCAGCGCCGCGACGTCGCCCGTGGCCCACCCGCTCTCGTCCCACTTCATCCCCGGAGCGTAGTGCACCACCCGAATCCGGGGGTGAATGGGGCGCGGAACGCGCAAGGTCGGAGCTTCTTCCTCAAGTGTTGCGGGCGCGGGCCGACCTCTCTGTCTGGAGGGGCTCTCGACGGACAGGGATCGGCCGGCACGGTCGTCGACCCCGCCGACCCCGCGAGCAGCTCGCGGACGAGGTCCCTTGGGCGCGGGGCGCTCCCGGTCGTAGGGAACAGAAGCGGAGGCGAGGTGGCATTCATGGGAGTCGAGCGGTCGCAGCACCACGTCCCCGGCGCCGAGCAGGGGAACGCCGCGGCAGGCGGGCGCCCGGAGCGATCCATCACCCGGCCGAACGCCTCGGGCGGACAGCGACCTGCCCGGGTGATCTGGGACCCGACGGGCGACGAGCTGACCGAGCTCGTCGGTCTCGTGCACGATTACTTCGACGGCCACCGCCCGGAGCCCGCGTCGTTCCCGGCGATGGCTGCCCGCGTCATCGACGTCGCCGAGCAGCCCGACGTCGACGTCGCGCGCCTCGCGCACCTGATCGAGCGCGAGCCGGCGACCGCCGCCGCGGTCCTCGCCGTCGCCAACTCGGCCGTCTACCGCCGGTCGATCCCGGTCAAGTCGGTGCGCACCGCGCTCACGCTGCTCGGCACGCGCCAGGTCGCGAGCATCGCCGTCGGCGTCGCCTGCCGGTCGCTCTTCGACGTCGAGGTCCGCGCCCAGCACGACGCCTACCCGCACTGGTGGTCGCGCCTGTTCCACGCCGCGATGACCGAGGCCTTCGCCGGGGCGTTCGTCGCGATGGATCGCCGCGTCGGCACCCCCGACATGGTCTTCCTCGCCGGCATGTTCCACGACCTCGGCAAGTCGCTCGCGCTGCGGTCGCTCGGATCGCTGCTCGTCGCCGGCGCCGTCCCCGCCGTGCCCAGCGACACGGCCATCGAGGCGCTCCTCGACAAGCTCCACATCGAGCTCGGCGTCGAGGCTCACCGCGTCTTCCGGCTGCCCGAGGGCCTGCTCGAGGCCTGCCGCCGTCAGCGCGACGTGCGGCTGCCCAAGGGCCCCGAGTGGGCCGACGCGCACATCATCCGGATCGTCTCCGGCCTCAACGACCTGCGCATGAGCGCGCGGACGTCCGAGGAGGTCGAGGGCGCGCTGCTCTCGTCGGCCCGCGTGCTCGCCTACACCGAGCCCGATCTGCGCGCGCTCGCGACGCAGGTATCCGAGCACGCAGCGCAGGTCACGGTGTTGTTCTCCGTGACGGATGGCGCCGACGAGGCCGGCTACCCGGAGCGCCTCGAGGCCGTCCTCGCGCGCCTGGGCTGATCGATCGTGGCGCAACGGCCCCACCACGACGGCGCTGCAATGGGGTGAGGGACGCGGTATAGGCCTGCGCGTGAACCAGGCAGTGGGCGACGCGCGCGACCAGGACGGTCACGCGAGCGGCGGCAAGTGGGGCCTCGTGCTGGGGGCGCTCGGCATCGTCTTCGGCGACATCGGGACGAGCCCGCTCTACGCGATCAAGGAGTGCTTCAGCCCGGAGAACCCGCACCGGGTCCAGCCGACCGAGGCCAACGTCCTCGGCATCCTCTCGCTCGTGTTCTGGTCGCTCGCGATGGTGGTCACGGTCAAGTACCTGACCTTCATCATGCGGGCCGACAACGAGGGATCGGGGGGCATCCTCGCCCTGCTGGCGTTGCTGCCGCCCAAGCTCGAGCGCGAGGCCGGCGGCGGCTTCCTCGTGCTGCTCGTGCTCTTCGGCGCGGCGCTGCTCTACGGCGACGGCGTCATCACGCCGGCCATCTCCGTGCTCTCGGCCGTCGAGGGCCTGTCGGTCGCGACGACGACCTTGAAGCCCGTCGTCGTGCCCATCACGATGGCCATCCTGCTCGGGCTCTTTCTCGTCCAGCGGCGCGGCACGGCCGGCGTGGGCCGCGTCTTCGGCCCCGTGATGCTCGTGTGGTTCGCGCTGATCGCGCTGCTCGGCGTGCGCCAGATCGTCACGAATCCCTCCGTCCTGCGCGCCGTGTCGCCGCTCTACGCGGTCGAGTTCTTCCTCCACAACGGCAAGCTCGGCTTCCTCGTCCTCGGAGCCGTCGTTCTCTGCATCACCGGCGGCGAGGCCCTCTACGCCGACATGGGCCACTTCGGCCGCGCCCCGATCCAGCGCGCCTGGTACTTGCTCGTTTGGCCGGCGCTCGTCGCCAACTACTTCGGCCAGGGCGCGCTCCTCCTGCAGCACCCGGAGATCGAGAACCCGTTCTACGGTCTGGTCCCCGGCTTCGCGCTGTACCCGACGGTCGCGATCGCGACGGCCGCCACGGTGGTCGCCTCGCAGGCGCTCATCTCCGGGTCCTTCTCGCTCACGCAGCAGGCCGTGCAGCTCGGCTTCTTCCCGCGGGTGACGGTCGTGCACACCTCGAAGGAGACCGAGGGGCAGATCTACGTCCCCGAGATCAACGGCGGGCTGCTCGTCGCGTGCCTCTCGCTCGTGCTCGCCTTCCGCACCTCGGGCGCGCTCGCCGCCGCCTACGGCATCGCGGTCACCGGTACGATGGCGATCACCTCCATCTGCTACTACGTCGTCGTGACCGACCGCTGGGGCTGGGCGCGCTGGAAGGCGCTGCCGCTCGTGGCGCTATTCCTCCTCTTCGACGGCGCATTCTTCCTCGCCAACTCGGCGAAGTTCCTCGAGGGCGGCTGGTTCCCGCTCGCGATGGGTCTCGTGGTCTTCACCGTGATGATCACGTGGAAGCACGGCCGCCGCGCGCTCGGCGCGATCATGAAGGATGCCATGTTCCCGCTCGAGGCCTTCCTCGCGGACATCGAGCAGACGAAGCCCCTGCGCGTGCCCGGCACGGCCGTCTTCATGGCGTCGAACCCGGAGGCGACGCCGACGGCGCTGCTGCACAACTTCAAGCACAACCGCATCGTGCACGAGCGCGTGATCCTGCTCTCGGTCATGAGCGAGCGCGTCCCGGAGGTGCCGGCCGACCGTCGCGTGAGCGTGCGCCAGCTCGGCCACGGCTTCATCTCGATCGAGATGCGCTTCGGCTTCATGCAGCAGCCGGTCGTGCCGGCCGCGCTGCGCGCGTGCGCGTCCAAGGGCCTGGTGATCGACCCGAACCAGGTGAGCTACTACCTCGGCCGCGAGACGCTCCTGCCGAGCGGCAGCTCGAGGCTCTGGAGCTGGCAGAAATCCCTCTTCGCGTTCATCTCGCGCAACGCGCGCCCCGCGACGGCGTACTTCGGCTTGCCGCCGAACCGCGTGGTCGAGCTCGGCATGCAGGTCGATCTCTAGTCGGGCGCTCCTGCGTCGCGCGGCGATCAGCCTGGGCGGAGCGCGAGCTCCATCAGGAGGTCGTCGACCGAGACCCCGCAGGCGAGCCGGAAGGCGTCGTGGCGCATGCCGATCGGGGTGAAGCCGACGCTCTCGTAGAGGCGCCGCGCGCGCGCGTTGTCCGAGAAGACGCCGAGCTCGAGCGTGGTGAGGCGCGCCTCGTCGCGCGCCCACGCGATGGCCGTCTCGAGGAGCGCGCGGCCGAAGCCGCGGCCGGTGTGCGAGCGCTGCAGGCCCATCGACAGGACCGCGCGGTGCAGCTCGGCCTCGACGCGGCCGCCGCGGAGCTCGAGGTGGCCGACGAGCCGGGGCGGCGGGCCGTCGTCGAAGAAGCCGAACGCGCGGCCCCAGAGCGGGTCGAGCAGGCTGCGGCTCCACCGCGAGAGGGCCGCGTCGCGGACCTCCTCGCGGTCGACCACGTTCGCGACGGCGAAGTGCGGCGAGCCGCCCTGGCCCGACTCGGCGACGTGCGCCGCGAGGTGGTCGGCGAAGGCGCGCGCGTCCGCGGTTCGCAGGGCCCGGATTCTCGGCGCCATCACGACAAGCTAGCCCATTCTCGGCGCCGGGTGCGATCGGCGGCGGCGACTTCGTGCGGGTTCCGGGTCGATCCAGGTTCGCGCGCTGTCCATGGCGAGGTCTCCGCGGAGGGCCCATGTTGGTGGGGCCATGGACCTCGCGCGTTCCTCCCGCGAGCCCGCGGTCGCGGGCACATTCTACCCCGCCGATCCGGCCTCTCTGCGGCGGGAGGTCGCGCGCCTCGTGCGATCGGAGCTGCCGGCGCGCGACGCGGTCGCGTGCCTCGCGCCGCACGCGGGCTACGTCTACAGCGGCGCGATCGCGGGCCGGACGTTCGCCGAGGTTCGCGTCCCACGCCGCGCGATCGTGCTGTGCCCGAACCACACCGGGCGCGGCGCCGCGCGATCGATCTGGCCGGAGGGCGCGTGGCGCACGCCGCTCGGCGAGGTCGCGGTCGACGCCGAGCTCGCGGCGCGCGTCGCCCACGAGGCAGGGCTCACGCCCGATCGCGCGGCGCACCTGCGCGAGCATGCGGTCGAGGTCGAGCTGCCGCTCCTGCTGCGGGCGCGCGAGCGGACGATGCGGTCGGGCGACGCGCCCGCGGCGGCCGGCGATCCGCTGTCGATCGTGCCGGTGTGCCTGGCGGGACTCTCGCTCGCGGCCTGCACGGCGATCGGCGAGGGCCTCGCGCGCGCGATCGGCGACGAGGACGTGTTGATCGTCGCCTCGAGCGACATGTCCCACTACCTGCCGGCCGATACGGCGCGCGCGCTCGATGAGCTCGCGCTGAACGCGCTGGTCGCGCTCGAGGCCGAGGCGCTCTACCGCACGGTCGCGCTGCACGACATCTCGATGTGCGGGGTCGTGCCGGCGACGGTGGCCGTCGTCGCCGCGCGCGCTCTCGGCGCGACCCGGGCGACCCTCGTCCGCTACGGCAACTCCGGCGAGGCGAGCGGGGACTTCGACCGCGTCGTCGGCTACGCGGGCGTCACGATCGAGCGCTGACGAGGCGCGCAGCGGCGCCGTCGCGCACGGCTCCGCGCCCCTCGGGTCAGGGGATCTCGAAGGTCGCGAGGCGGCACTCGATCGCGCCGTTCCACACGGCGAGCTCCTTCTCCGAGCGGCACGGGACGGCGTGGAGCAGGGCGGGGGAGCCGGCCAGCATGGTGACGCGGTGGCCGTGGAGGCCCAGGAACGTGGCGCCGAGGTCCCGCAGCAGCGCGGGATCGGCCGGCAGGCGCTCGCCGTACGGCGGGTTCGTCACGATGTGCGCGGGCGGCGCCACCGGGGCGAGCGCGCGCAGCGGCCGCACCGAGGTCTCGACCGTCACGCCGGCGTTGCGGGCGTTCGCCAGCGTCGCGGCCACGGCCCGCGGGTCGACGTCGCTCGCCATCACACGCGGGCCGTCGCGCCGGACGCGCGCCCGCGCCCGATCGCGGAGCTCGACCATCCGGGCGGCCGCCGCGTCGTCGTGCGACGCCCAGCGCTCGAAGCCGAAGCGCGCGCGCGACAGGCCGGGCGCCACGCCCCGCGCCCACAGCGCGGCCTCGATCGCGATCGTGCCCGACCCGCACATCGGATCGACGAGCGGCCGCTCGCGGTCCCAGCCGCCGAGCCGAAGCATCGCGGCCGCGAGCGACTCCTTGATCGGCGCCTCGCCCGCCTGCGCGCGGTAGCCGCGCCGGTGCAGCGGCTCGCCCGCGAGGTCCAGGTAGATCGTGGCCGCGTCCTTCACGAGGTGCACCGAGACGACGACGTCCGGATCCTCGAGGTCGACCGAGGGCCGCGCGCCCTGCCGGTCGCGCAGCTGGTCGACGATCGCGTCCTTGGTCTTCTGCGCGATGAACTGCGAGTGCGTGAGCGCGCTCGAACGGCACGAGGCGCGCACGGCGAGGGTGCGCTTCGGCGAGAGCGCGATCGTCCAGTCGAGCGCGCGGACGCCCTCGTAGAGCGCGTCGCCGCCGCGGGCCTCGAACGCGCCGATCTCGAGGAGCACGCGCGACGCGGTGCGGAGCTCGAGGCAGGCACGGAAGCCCTCGTCGATCGCGCCCTGGAAGTGGACGCCGCCGCGGTCGGCGCGGACGCCGCGGAAGCGGTGCTCGCGGAGCTCGTCGCGGACGGCGGGCTCGGTGCCCTTGGCGGCGGTGGCGAAGAAGTCCACGTGTCGAGGCCTCCGTGGCCGCCGCGCCTCGCGCGCAGCAGCGCAAGCCCACCTCGTAGCCGATCTCGCGCTCGTCGGGGAAGGCCACCGTCGGAGGGGCGACGCGCGTCGAGCCCTTGCGGCCGGCCGCGTCCGATCGCATGCCGCGTTCACCGTGGCATCGACCCAGGACGATCCGAACGCCCCCATGCTCTTCGGCAGCCCCGAGGCGCGCGCCCTCCACGCGATCCACCCCGCGATCGATCTGCACGCCGACAGCCTCATGTGGTCGCGCTGGCTCGGCTACGATCTGCACGCGAGGCACGACCCGCCGCTGCCGCGCGCCGCGCTCGGCGGCCACGTCGACGTGCCGCGGCTGCGCGAGGGCGGCCTCGGCGCGCAGTTCTTCGGGCTGGTGTCGCTGCCGATCGGTCAGCGCCGCGGGCTCGCCGCCGTCGTCGACGAGCAGATCGACGCCCTCGACCGCGCCATCGCGAACCACCCCGATCGCCTCGCGCTCGCGTGGACGGCGGCCGACGTCGAGGCCGCGGGCGCGAAGGGCATGGTCGCGGCGCTGCTCGGGATCGAGGGCGCCCACGCGCTCGAGGGCGAGATCGGCAAGCTCGAGCGCTTCGCCGACCGCGGCGTGCGGTACCTCGGCCTTGCGCACTTCAGCGCGAACGAGGCGTGCTTTCCTGCCTACGGGCGCGGCCGCGACGACACGCAGGGGCTCACGCGGTTCGGCCGCGAGGTCGTCCGCCGCGCCGAGGACCTCGACGTGATCGTCGACCTCGCGCACCTCAACCGCAAGGGCTTCCTCGAGGTCTGCGCGATGGCCACGCGGCCGCCGATCGTGAGCCACACGGGCGTGCTCGGCGTCACGGACCACTGGCGCAACATCGACGACGCCCAGCTGCGAGCGGTCGCGGACCTCGGGGGCTGCGTCGGCGTCATCTTCTGCCCGCGCTTTCTCGGCGGCGACGGCCTCGGCCCCGTCGTGCGGCACCTCCGCCACATCCTCGACGTCTGCGGCGAGGACGCGCCCGCGCTCGGATCGGACTGGGACGGCTTCATCGTGCCGACGAGCGACCTCTGCGACGCCTCGCGCCTCCCGCTGCTCACGCAGGCCTTGATCGAAGCGGGGATCGAGGATCGCGTGATCGGGAAGATCTTGCGAGGCAACGTGCTGCGGGTCCTCGCGGGCCCCGCGCCGGTCACTCGACCTGGGGCATCACGAAGTCGAGCTTGACGTTGTCGCCCGCGAGCACCACCTCGCGCTCGAACATCACGACGCCGTCCGGCTTCCAGAGCTGCACCTTCACCGCGCCCGCCTTCGCGGGCAGCGGGATGGCGTAGCCGCCGCTCGCTCCGGTCACCGCGTAGCTCGAGCCCGTGTCGGCGACGACCGTGAAACCGGCGCCGCCCTCGCCTGCGTCGTACGCGCCGTTGTTGTTCGCGTCGCCGTACGCGACGCCCACGAGGTAGCGCGCCTTGTCCGAGAGCGGCATGCCGAAGTCCTGCGTCACGACGCGCGGGCCGACGTTCGCATTCGGCGGATCCTCGATGACGGAGATGCCGAGGTCGCGCTGGCGGCCCTTCATGTCGAGGATGGCCTCGCGGTGCCCGGGCTCGGCGTTGCCCCAGTCGATGAGGAACGCGGCGTGGCAGAAGGGCATGCTCTCCGCGTGCGCGAAGATGTTCTCCGAGGCGAAGCTGTACTTGTACCCGGCGTCGCTCATCCGCTGGAACGGGTCCTTGCCGTTCGTGCCGACGTGCTCCTGGAAGCCGTTCTTGGCCATGTCCTCGGAGTGGACCTTCGCCGACGCCATGAGGTGGGTGTCGAACGTGAGCGGCGGCGCGGGCGCGATGATGGCGAAGGCGTCGATGATCTGCTGCTTGTCGATGCCGTACTGCTGGATCGCGCCCTGGACCTCGTCGAGCGCGACGATGATCTTGCCCTCCTCGGGAGGGTTCGCGCGCGCGCGCTGGACGAGCTCGAGCAGCTCCTGCTCCAGCGCGGTGGGGTCGCCGTGCGAGAACTCGCTCGCCGGCTTCGCGAAGGGCGTGGGCGAGGAGCTGCCGCCGCCCGCGCTGCCGCCGCCGGTGCCCCCGAAGAGGTCCTCCTTCGTGGTGGGGCTCGAGCTGCAGGCGAGCGCGAGGGGGGCGAGCGAGAGGGCGAGGAAGCAGGGGAGGATCGCGCGCATGGGGCTCCGGGCGAGGGGCCGAGGCACGATACACGGAAACCCCGGCGCGGCGCGGCCGAGACGGCTCGCGCGCGGGCCTTCAGGGGAAGCGGCCGCTCGCGGCCAGGAGATCCAGGCGCGCCTGACGCGCGGCGTCCTCGGCGACGACGGCGGCGGTCTCCGCGTCGCGCGAGCGTCGCTCGGCGTCGATGACCTCGAGGTTCGTCGTCGCGCCCGTCTTGTAGGCGAGGTCGGCGAGGTCGAACGCCTGACGCGCGAGCTCGGCCGCGCGCCGCGCCGCCGCGAGCGCGGCGTCGGCGTGCACGGCCACGTCGACCGCCGTGCGGACCTCCGCGCGCGCCTGGCGCAGCGCGCCCTCGAGCTGCGCGCGCGCCTGCTCGCGCCTCGCGGCGCGGTCCTCGGCGAGGCCGTAGCGGAGGCCGCCGTCGTAGAGCGGCAGCGTGAGGATGAGCTGCGCCTGCCAGCCCGTGAGCGGTTGCACGAGCCCCGGCGGGTTCTGGTAGAACGGCTGAAATACGCCCGTCAGCAGGGGCGCGTAGTCCGCCCAGTCGTCGCGCGTCACGTTCGTGGCCGCACGCAGGCGAGCCCGCTGCGCGCGCAGATCGCCCCGCTGCTCGACGCCCTCGAGCGCGTCCGGGAGCGGAGGCGGGGGCGGGAGGTCCGCGCCCTCGGATGCGTCGGCGGGCGCGTCGCTGCCGATGAGCACGCCGAGCGCTTCGCGCGCGCGCGTCAGCCCCGAGAGGGCGGTCTCGACCTGCGCCTCGGTCGTCGCGAGCTCCTGCGCCGCGCGCACGGAGTCGATCGCGTTGCCGAGGCCCGCGGCCTCGCGCTGCGACGAGAAGCCGAGGTGGGCGCGGGCCGTGTCGCGGGCGCGCTCGCCGATCTCGACGACGCGCCGCTGCGACACGATCGCGAGGTAGGCGCGCGCGGTGGAGACGGCGATCTGCCGCCGCACGTCGTCGGCGGCGGCGCGCACCGTCTCGACGTCGTCCTTCGCGTGCGACCACTGCGTCCAGGCCCGCGGAGCGACCAGCGGCGCGCTCAGGGTCACGTTCGCGGAGAGCTGATCGCGAGCGGCCGCGACGCGATCGCCGAGCTTGCGCTCGTCGTCGAGGCGCGTGTACGTGCCGCCGGCCGAGAGCTGCGGCAGCGACGCGGCGCGCACCTCGCGCAGCACGCCCTCGATGCGGCGGAGGTCGTGCTGCGCGACCTGGACGGTGACGTTGCGCGCGAGCGCGCGCTGCACGGCGGCCTGCAGCGTCAGGCGCTCGAGGCCCGCGGTCGGCGCGCGCGCGGCCGTCGGAGCGACCGCGTCCGCCGGGGGCTTGGGGGCCTCGTCGCCGCGCGCGGCCGAGGCCATGGCCGCGAGCGCGACCGCGAGGCCGACCACCGACGCGAAGCACGCGCTACGCATGGGCCACCGGCCCCGCGGCGGCGGGCGCCCCGTCGTCGTCTCCGTCGTCTCCGTCGTCGCCGGGAGCCTGCGGCTTGCGCCTCGAGAAGCGCTCGAGGCCCGAGTACAGCGCAGGCACGAGGAACAGGGTGAAGAAGGTCGAGACCGTGAGGCCGCCGATGACCGCGCGCGCGAGCGGCAGGTTCGTCTCGCTGCCCTCGCCGATGCCGAGCGCCATGGGGAGCAGGCCCACGACGGTCGCGATCGTCGTCATCAGGATGGGCCGGAGGCGCGTGCGCCCCGCCTCGATCGTCGCCTCCATCAGCGGCTTGCCGCGCGCGCGCAGCACGTTGGCGAAGTCGACGAGCAGGACGCCGTTCGACACGACGATGCCGACCATCATGATGATCCCCATGAAGCTGTTGACCGAGAGCGTCGTCTTCGTGAGGTAGAGCGCGACGAACACGCCCGAGACGCCGAGCGGCACGCTGAACATGATCACGAGCGGATCGATCAGCGACTTGAACTGCGACGCGAGCACCATGTAGACGAGCGCGAGCGCCATCAGCGCGGCCATGCCGAGGCCGGCGAACGCCTTCTTCTGCTCCTCGGTCTGACCGCCGAGCCGCGCGCTGAAGCCCTCCGGCGGCCGCAGCTCGTCGAGCGCCGTCTGCGTGGCCCGGCTCGCCGCGCCGAGGTCCTTGCCCGCGGCGACGTTGGCCGTGACGTCGATGATCCGCTGCAGGTACTTGCGCGTGATGAGCACCGGCCCGCTCGCGCGGTCGACGCGGGCGACGTTCTGGAGCGGCACCATGGCCCCCGCGGGCGATCGCAGGAAGAGGTTGTCGAGGTCGGCGACGTGCGACCGGAAGGGGTCGTCCATGCGCACGTTGATGAAGTACTCGTTGCCGGTGCGCGCGTCCGTGAAGAGGACGGGTGAAAACTGGCTGTTGCCGACCAGGCTCGTGAGGACGTTCTGCGCGATCTGCTGCTCGGAGAGCCCGAGCGTGCCGGCCTTCTCGCGGTCGACCACGACGTGCAGCTCCGGGTAGTTCTCCTCGCGGGAGATCTGCACGTCCGAGAGGACCGGCTTGCCGTCGGTGTCGACCACGCCGCGGAGCGTGGCCGCGACCTTGCGCGCGAACTCGGCGCCGTCCTTGATGTCGTAGCCGAGGATCTCGACGTCGATGGGGGCCTGCGACCCGAAGTTCAGGATGCGCTTCACGATGCCGCCCGTGAAGAAGTAGACCTGCGTCCCCGGCACGGCGTCGCGGAGCGCGGCGCGGATCTTCTCGGTCGCCTGCACGTCGCTGAAGTCGCGCTCCATGCGCGGCACCAGGTTCAGCTGCAGGTTGCCCGCGTGCGGGCCGGTGTTGGTCGTGAAGAGCGCGGTGCGGCCGCCGGGCAGCCCGCTGTCGGCGATCATCGTGGTGTAGAGCGGCCGGTCGACGCCGTCGGCGCCCTTCGAGGCCGGCAGCGTCCGCGCGACGACGCCCTCGATCGTGGTCGCGACGTCCTCCGTGCGCTCGACGCGCGTGCCGATCGGCGTCTTGTAGATGACGCTGAGCTGCGACTCGTCCGAGTCGGGGAAGAACTCGGTCCCGATCTTCTTCAGGAGGCCGAGCGAGGCGACGAAGAGGCCGAGGATGACGGTGACCGTCACGACGCGGTGCCGGAGCACCCAGCCGAGCGCGCTCGCGTAGCCGTCGTCGAGCCGGTCGAGGAGCTTGCGGATGGCCCCGGGCAGGCCGCGGTGCTCGGCCGCGACGTCGACGCTCATCACGCGCAGGCAGAGCAGCGGCGTCACCGTGCGCGACACGAAGAAGCTCATGATCAGCGCGAAGGCGATCGTGAGGGCGAGGGGGACGAAGAGGTTGCGCGCGACGCCGGTGAGGAACAAGACGGGGAAGAAGACGACGATGGTCGTGATCGTCGACACGAGGATGGGCATGGCCACCTCCTGCGCGGCGGCGAGCACGGCCTGGCGCCGGTTCTGCCCCATCGCGAGGTGGCGGTGGATGTTCTCGAGCTCGACGATCGAGTCGTCGACGAGGCGCCCGACGCCGAGCGCGAGCCCGCCGAGCGTGAAGACGTTGAGCGTTTGCCCCGCGAAATAGAGCAGGACGAACGTCGCGACGATCGACATCGGGATCGCGAGCGCGACGATCGCGGTCGCGCGCAGGCTGAGCAGGAAGAAGAGGATGACCACGATCGCGAGCACGCCGCCCTGCACGGCCTCGTGCTCGAGCGCGCCGACGGCGGCGCGGATGTACGACGACTGGTCGAAGGCGATCGCGAGCTTCGCGGCCGGCGGCACGCCGCGGAACATCGGCAGCGCCTTGCGGACGGCGTCGACGACGGAGATGGTGTTCGCCCCCGGCTGCTTGAGGACGCGCAGGTACACGCCGCGCTGCCCGTTGATGCGCACGATGTCGCTCTGATCGGCGGCGCCGTCGACCACGTCGGCGACGTCCGAGAGCCGCACGGCCGAGCCCCCCTGCGTGCCCGGCGCGGCCGTCGCGGCCTTGACGACGACGTCGCGGAGCGGGCGCGCCTCGGCGACCTGCGTGTTCGAGAAGACGTTGTAGTCGCGGTCGCCCGCGCGCAGATCGCCGCTCGGCAGGAGCAGGTTCGACGCCTTCACGGCGCCGACGACGTCGAGGATGTCGAGCCCGCGGGCGCGGAGCGCGTCGCGCTGCACCTTGACGCTGATCTCGCGGATCTTGCCCCCGCCGACGGTCGCGCTCGCGACGCCGGGGATGCGCTCGAGCTGCGGCTCCACGGTGTTGTACGCGAGGTCGTAGAGCTGGCGCTCGTCGAGCTCGTCGCTCGACACGGCGACCTGGACGACGGGGATGTTCGTGACGTCGAACTTGATGATGAACGGCTGCTGGATGCCCGGCGGCAGCGTGTTGAGGATCTGCGCGACGCGCTGGGAGACCTCGAACTGGGCGTTGTCGAGGTTGGTCCCGTAGGAGAACCACGCGCTCACGATCGACACGCCCTGCTTCGAGGTGCTCTCGACGCGGTCGACGCCGGGCGCGGCGCTCACCGCGCGCTCGATGGGCTGCGTGATGGTCTTCTCGACGTCGGCGGGGCCGGCGCCCGCGTAGAACGTCGCGACCCGAATGACGGGGATGGTGATGTCGGGGAAGAGATCCACGCTGAGGCGGTCGAGGGCCATGGCGCCGAGCACCATGACCATCAACGACATCATGAGGATCAGGATCGGGTTCCTGAGCGCGAGGCGGGTGAGCCACATGGTGTTTGCCTCGGCCTCTCAGCGCGGAGGTGCGGCGCTCGCCGGTGGGGCGGCGCTGGCCTTCGGTCCCGAGGCGTCGCCAGCCGTGCGGACTGCGACGCCGTCGGAGAGCGCGTCGGCGCCCGCGATGACGACGCTCTCGCCGGGGGCGAGGCCCGAGGTCACCTCGAGCCAGTCGCCGCCGTCGACGCCCGTCTCGATCGCCTTGCGGACGGCCTTCTGGCCCTCGACCACGAAGACGTAGCGCTTGCTCTCGCTGATCTGTATGGCCCCCGCGGGCACGACCGGCATCTTGGGGTGCAGGCCGAGCTGGATGGCGCCCCGGCCGTACATGCCCGGCCGCAGCTCGCCGCCGCGGTTGTCGAGCTGGACCTCGGCGTCGAGGGTGCGCGTCGTCGCGTCGAAGCCCGGCGCGATGCGCACGACCTTCCCCGCGAAGCGCTTGCCGGGCAGGGCGTCGACCTCGACGGTCGCGTCCTGGCCGAGCGCCACGCCGCTCGCGGCGCGCTCGTTGACCGTGACGAAGCAGCGAAGGATGTCCGTCCGCGCGACGGTGACGATCGCCCCGCCGCCCGGCGGCCCGACGAGCGCGCCCGGGTCGAGGCGGCGCGTGAGCACGACCCCCGTGAGCGGCGACTCGATGCGCGTCTCGCCGAGCCGGACGGCGAGCGCGGCCAGCTGCGCCTTCGCGGCGGACTCGGCCGCCTGCGTCGACGAGAGCGCGGCGGCCGAGGTGTCGAGCTCGATCTGCGAGACGACGCCGCTCGGCCGGAGCTTCTGGGCGCGATCGGCGTTCGCTCGCGCGAGGGCGACCGAGGCCTGCGTCTGCGCGAGGGCGCCCCGCGCGGCCATGAGCTGATCGGGGAGATCGCTCGGGCGGACGAGCGCGAGCGGCTGGCCGCGCTTGACCTTGTCGCCGCGGTCGACGAGCACGGCGTCGATGTAGCCGAGGATCTTCGACCCGACGTCGGCCTGCTCGATGGGCCGGAGGTCCACCGGCGCGTCGATCTCGACCGGGACGTCGCGCGCCTCGACCTTGGCGACGACCACGAGCGGCGGTGGGCGCGTCTTGGCGCCGGCCGCCGGATCGCCCTTGCCACAGCCTCCGATCGCGGAGCTGAAGAGGAGCGCGAAGGCGACGAGGCCCCGCGCGCCGTCGCGCCGTTTGCCCGGAGCCGTCGCCCGCGCGGGCCCCGGCGGGGCCTCGTCGCTAGGGTGGACGCGCCCGGCCGCCGTCGTGTCCGCGGATCGAGACATTGCCGGTCTTGTAGCAACGAATCGTTGCTTCTACAATCGTTGCCAAAGCAATGAATCGCCCCGCCGCGCCCGTCCGACCCGTGGCTGCCTCGCGACCGAGGCGCGCCGGCGCGCGGCCTGCCGCGGTCGCCTCGGCCCCGCCGCGCGTCGTCGGGGCGGCCGTCGAGGAGGCGATCGCCAACCTCTTCGCCCGATCGCGGAGGCTGTTCTGGGCCGAGGCGCAGCGGCGGCTCGAGGAGGGCGGCGAGTCGCCGCACGCCTTCCGCGTGCTCGAGCACCTCACGCGAGCGGGGCCGGCTGCGCAGTGCGACGTCGCGGTCGCGCTCGGTCAGCACCCCGCGTACGTCTCGCGCGTGATCGACGAGCTCGAGGGCGACGGCGTGGTGCGGAGGCGCCGCGACGCCGCGGACCGGCGCAAGGTCGTGGTGGAGGCGACGGCGCGCGGCCGCGCCCGCTGGGAGAGCTCGGCCTCGCTGATGGCCGCCGCGCGAGAGACGTTCCTCGCGCCGCTCACGGGCCACGAGCGGCGGACGCTGTGCAGGCTGCTCGACAAGCTCGTCGTCGGCGCGGAGACCGAGCCGCGGGAGGTCGTCGACGACCGTCGGGTGGCGCGCAAGCGCGCGCGATAGCCTAGCGCCCGGGCGGCGGTGCGAGGTCGAGCTTCGACGGGACGGCGCCGGCTTCCGAGATCACGACGTCGATCACGCGGCTCGTCGCGCCCGAGGTGAGGCGCACCTTGTGGACGCTGCCCAGGCTGCCGGAGATCTCGACGAGGCCGGCGCGGGTCGTCGCGCGGGCGCCGTCGATCTCGACCGACGCCTCCGCGGGCGTGACGGCGAGCCGAACGGTGCGCCCCGCCGTCGTCGTGAGCGCCGGCGCGGGGTCGGGCGCGCGCGCCGGGGCGCCGCCGAGGAGCTTGAGCGCGCCGCCGATGGCGACCCCCGCGAGCGCGGCGCCGACGACCACCCACGTCGCCCCCGGGCGCCGCGCCTGCGGTGCCGTGGACCGCGCCGCGCCGGCGTCGGTGTCGGCCGGGGCGGGCGCGCGGACCGAGGCGACCGCGGCGGACGCCGGCGTCGAGGCCGCAGGGGCGATCGGTGTCACCGACGCGCGCGCGGGCGGCGGGGCGGGCTCGGAGGGAGCGGTCGGCGGCACCGATTGCGACGCGCTCGGCGGCGTGCTCGGCGGGCCGAGATCGGCCACCACGGCGGTGGCCGCGAGGGCGTCGGTGGACTCGAGGGGCCCGCTGGGTCGGACCGTGATCGGCGTGGCGATCGGCGGCACGCTCGCGCGGGCGATCGGCGAGGGCGCTGCGGGTGAGACTTCCAGGCGCGGCGCGACGACGGCGCGATCCGCCGCGGCCATCGCGACGAGCTGTCCGTCCTCGATGGCCCAGCCGTCCGGCAGGAGCTTCGTGATCGCGTCGAGCATCGCCTGCGCCGTCGGGTAGCGATCCGACGGGTCGATGCGCAGCGCGTCCCGCGTGATCGCCGCGACCTCGGGCGGCACCCAGGGCGCGAAGTGCTGCACGGGGGCCGCCGGGTCGGTGCAGATCGCGAGGATGAGCTCGCCCAGCGCCTGGAGGTCCTGGTGGGGCGTGCGCCCGCTGAGCAGCTGGTAGAGCACGACGCCGAGCGACCAGAGGTCCGCGCGGTGATCGATGCTGCGAAGCCCGCGCGCCTGCTCTGGCGCCATGAAGAGCGGCGAGCCGATCATGCTGCCCGTGCGGGTCAGGCCCTCCCCCCACTGCCCGGCGCTCTGCTCCTCGCGGATCTTCGCGACGCCGAAGTCGAGCAGCTTGACGACGAGGTCGTCGTCGCGCCGCGCGAGAAACAGGTTGGCCGGCTTGATGTCGCGGTGCAGGACGCCGGCCTCGTGGGCCTTCGTGAGCCCGAGGCACGCTTGCGCGACGATGCGCAGCGCGAGCTCGGGAGCGACGGGCCCCACGCGCCGCAGCAGCTGCGAGCAGTCCTCGCCGTCGAGCAGCTCCATCACCAGGAACGGGAAGCCGCTCTTCGGGTCGGCGCCGATGTCGAGCACCTGCGCGATGTGCTTGCTCTCGATGCCGCCGGCGGCGCGCGCCTCGCGCTCGAAGCGGGCGAGGAGCTGCGGGTTCTTGGCGAGGTCCAGGCTCTGGATCACCTTCACCGCGACGCGCCGACCGGTCGTCGTCTGGCGCGCCTCGAACACGGAGCCCATGCCGCCCTCGCCGAGCAACCGGACGACCTCGTACCTGTCGTCGAGGGTTGCACCAACGAGTTCCGCGACGTTCACGGGTCGTCCGACACTACACGAGCCAAGGCCGCCTCGGCAACGCCGGCGTCCGCCGTGCGCCCGCGGCGAGCCCGACTATCATCCGCGCGATGGCGACCACCGTGCGGGACATCGACTGGGCCTCGTGGGCGCCGAAGGACGTGGCGACGCTGCTGTTCGTCGTGCACGAGGGGCGCGTGCTCCTGATCCGCAAGAAGCGCGGCCTCGGCGCGGGCAAGATCAACGGCCCCGGCGGGCGGCTCGAGCCCGGCGAGACGCCGCTCGAGGCCGCGATCCGCGAGGTCGAGGAGGAGGTCTGCGTGACGCCTCGCCTCGTCGAGCACCTCGGCGAGCTGCGCTTCCAGTTCGTCGACGGCTACGGGCTGCACGCGCACCTGTTCCGCGCGAGCGCGTTCGACGGCGACCCGCGCGAGACCGACGAGGCCGTGCCGCACTGGTTCGCGATCGACGCGCTCCCGTTCGACGAGATGTGGGCCGACGATCGCCTGTGGCTGCCGCGCGTGCTCGCGGGCGAGCGCGTGGTCGGCCGCTTCGTGTTCGACGGCGACGCGATGCTCGACCACGAGCTGAGCTGACCCGCGCCGCGCGGCCTACTGCTTCTTGTCGAAGACCCGGGGCGGCTCGCCCTGGGTGACGGTGAAGCGGTAGCCCGAGGGCAGCTTGAACGACTGCGTGGTGAGGCTCGCGTCCGGCCAGCGGACGGTGACCTCGGCCTCGCACGCCTCGCCGAGCCCGAAATGCAGGGTGAGGTCGTTCTGCGACCCGTACAGGCCGAAGCCGCCGTTGACCTCCTTCGTCTGCGTGACGTCGCCCGCCTTCACGGTCACGCGCGCGCCGATCGCGAGGCGGTTGGTCGCCGGGCCGCCCGTCAGCGACAGCTCGACGAAGTTGCCGGCCTGTCCGAGGACGTTCTCGAAGAGCTTCACCTGGCCCGTCGCGTAGCAGTCGTCCTTGCCCTTGCACAGGTAGTTGCCGCCGCAGCGCATCCGCGAGTGGCCGACGACGAGGTCGAGATCGCCGTCCTGATCGAAGTCCGCGACCGCGCTGCCGTGGCTCCGGTGCTGCTCGAAGAAGTCGCCCGCCGCGACGCTCTCGAACCTCGCCGGCGACACCTGGTGGTAGAGCAGGCCCACGTTGCAGGGGTAGTCGCTGTCGCCGTAGTAGATGTCCTGCCAGCCGTCGTTGTCGAAGTCGAGGATCGAGTGGGTCATCAGCCCCTCGTCCCAGCCAGCCCCCGTGTGCTTGCGCGCCAGGCCCGTCACGTCGTTGCCCGGCCGCTCGAACGTGAGGTCGGCGGCGCCCGTGTTGCGCACGAGCTCGGCCTTGTCGGCCGACGATCCGACGTCCCAGTGGGCGATCTCGCCGGTCACGAGGTCGAGGTGGCCGTCGTTGTCGATGTCGGCGCACTCGGTCGACGCGCTGTTGCCGCCGAGGCGGTACGGCTCGCGATCGCTGTCGTGGCTCCAGCGGAAGGCGTCGGCGTCGACCTTGCACGCGATGTACTTGGGCGCCGGGACGCCCGCGCAGTCCTCGGCGTCGGGGTGCAGCGTGCACCAGCAGCGCGCCGACTCGTTGTCGCTCCAGTCGACGCCGTCGTCGAAGGCGTAGCCCGACTGGACGCTGTAGTTCTCGTACATGAACCCGTTGTCCGCGCCCTTGCCGCGCCAGAGGTGGTTCGGCGCGCGGCCGTAGGAGCCGCCGAGCAGCTCGGGGTTGCCGTCGCCGTCGAGGTCGCACGCGTTGCCCGACCAGCCGACCGTGTTGCCCTTGCCCTGGTTGAGATCCTCGACCGTCGCCTTGCTCCAGTCGAGGCTCTGCACGCCCTTCGCCGCGGTCACGTCGGTGAAGCCGCCCTTGCCGTCGCCCTGATAGAGCCGATCGACGAGAGGCATCGAGTTGTAGGTGTTCTCGACGACCCAGAGGTCGAGCTTGCCGTCGCGATCGAAGTCGATGAAGCTCGCGCTCGCGGGCGCGTCGCGCTCGGGCTTCTTCTTGCGGATCGGGCTCGTCGCGGGGCCGAGCTCGAAGGTGCCGTCGGCCTTGCCGAGCAGCAGCTCGCTCGTCTCCAGCATGACGACCTTCGGGTCGTCGGTGTGGCCCGTGTAGACGTCGATGAGGCCGTCGTTGTTCACGTCGCCGAAGGCGACGACCTGGCCGGGCCGCCCCTTCGCGTCGTCCTTCGCCGTGCGGTTCTTGCGGAGGCCCGACTTCTCGGTGACGTCCTCGAACGTGCCCTTGTGCGTGTTGCGCAGCAGCCACGTCTGTCGCACGCCGCCCGCGGCGAAGTCGTCGGGCGTCTCGCCGCCGCGCCGCACGACGAGGTCGGGCCAGCCGTCGTTGTCGAAGTCGACCGCGTCGAGGAGCACGCCCTCGGCCTGGATCGTGTCGAGCCCCCAGGCCGTCGTGGCCTCCTCGAAGATCTTGGTGCCGGGCTTCCACGCCTGCGCCTTGTTGCAGATGGCCGCCGGCAGATCCGGCGAGACGCCGCCCGCGCCTCCCTGCCCCGCGCCGCCGCCGCCGCCCGAGCCGCCCGATCCGGTCGTCGTGGAGCTCGTCGTGACCGCGGTGGTCGACGCCGCCTCGGGGGCGCTCGAGCCGCACGCCGCGGCGTAGATCACCGCGGTGAGCGCGCCGCAGGCGGCGACGATCGGGCGCGCCGCGCGGAGGAAGGAGCGGGGAGGGCGAGGCGAGGAAGCGGAGCTCATGGTGCCCCGAGGCTACCATGGGGACGCGCGACGCCGGGCGGGGCGCTACCGACCCCGACGCACTCCCGCGCTAGCCCGGGCCGCGGAGCCGCCGCCTCGCGAGGTCCACGGCGAGCAGCGCGGCGAACCGAGGGTTGTGCAGGGCGTACCTGCGCACCGTCCTGCGCGGCTCCGTCCCGAGCCGGTACAGCCACTCGAGCCCGCTATCCTGCATCCACCCCGGCGCCATCGCCTTCGCGCCCGCGAGCAGATCGATCGCCGCGCCGACCGCGAGGCACGGCACGCCGACAGCGACGCCGTGCAGCCCGACCCACCGCTCCTGCCTCGGACAGCCCAGCCCGACGATCACGATCCGCGCGCCGCTCTCGCGGATCCGGGCGACGTCGGCCTCGGCCGCGCCCCACAGCGCCTCTCCGAATGGCGGCGCGATCGTGCCCGCGATCCGCGCGCCCGGCGCGAGGTCGCCCGCGATTCGCCTCGTCATCGCGTCGAGCGTCGCCCGCGTCGCGCCGTAGAGGAACACGGGCAGGCCCTCCGCCGCGGCGGCGACGATCACCCGTCGCGTGAGCTCCGGCCCGTAGACGCGGCCGGGCAGCCGCGGCGCGCCCGTCGCGTCGAGCGCCCAGCGCAGCGGCTGGCCGTCCGGCACCACGAGCTCGAACGCTTCGAGCGCCCGCGCGAGCGCGGGGTCGTCGCGCGCCTCCATCACGACGTGCACGTTGGCCGCCGCGACGCGCAGCGGACGGCCCGCGCGCGCGGCCTCGATCACGCGCCCGACCGCCTCGTCGTAGTCGACGCGGTCGACGCGCACCCCGAGGACGCGCCCGCTCGGGCCCGACAGGCCCACTCCGATCACTTCGCCAGAGGCAGCCGCTTCTCGCCCGCGGGCCGGAGGATGTCGGCGAAGAAATCGTTACCCTTGTCGTCGACGATGATGAACGCGGGGAAGTCCACGACCTCGATCTTCCACACCGCCTCCATCCCGAGCTCGGGGTACTCGAGGACCTCCACCTTGGTGATGCAGTCCTTCGCGAGGCGCGCCGCGGGGCCGCCGATCGACCCGAGGTAGAAGCCGCCGTGCTTCTTGCACGCGTCCGTGACGCCCTGCGATCGGTTGCCCTTCGCCAGCATCACGAAGCTGCCGCCGCTGGCCTGGAAGAGGTCGACGTACGCATCCATGCGGCCCGCGGTCGTCGGCCCGAACGACCCCGATGCGTAGCCCTTCGGCGTCTTCGCGGGGCCGGCGTAGTAGACGCAGTGATCCTTGAGGTACTGCGGGAGGCCCTCGCCGCGATCGAGGCGCTCCTTGATCTTCGCGTGCGCGATGTCGCGCGCGACGATCATCGGGCCGTGGAGCGAGAGGCGCGTCTTGATGGGGTGCTTGGCGAGCTCCGCGCGGATCTCGCTCATCGGCTTGCGCAGATCGATCTGCACGACCTCGGCGTCGATCTCGGCCGCGCTCGGCGCGGGCAGGTACTTCGCGGGGTCTGCCTCGAGCTGCTCGAGGAAGATGCCGTCCTTCGTGATCTTGCCGAGGGCCTGTCGGTCGGCCGAGCACGACACGGAGAGCGCGACGGGGCACGAGGCGCCGTGGCGCGGCAGGCGGATGACGCGCACGTCGTGGCAGAAGTACTTGCCGCCGAACTGCGCGCCGATGCCCGTCTTGCGGCTGACCTCGAGGATCTGCTGCTCGAGCTCGACGTCGCGCAGGCCGTGGCCGAGCGCGTTGCCCTTCGTCGGCAGCTGGTCGAGGTAGCGCGCCGAGGCGAGCTTCGACACCTTGAGCGCCTGCTCGGCGGAGGTGCCGCCGATGACGAGCGCGAGGTGGTAGGGCGGGCACGCGGCGGTGCCGAGCGCGCGGATCTTGGCGTCGACGAACTCGAGCAGGCTCTTCGGGTTGAGGAGCGCCTTCGTCTCCTGAAAGAGGTAGCTCTTGTTGGCCGAGCCGCCGCCCTTGGCCATGAAGAGGAACTTGTACTCGTCGCCGTCGGTCGCGAAGACGTCGATCTGCGCGGGCAGGTTGTTGCCCGTGTTGACCTCCTCGTACATGTCGAGCGGCGCCATCTGGGAGTAGCGCAGGTTCGACGTCGCGTAGGTGTCGTACACGCCGCGCGCGATCGCGGCCTCGTCGCCGCCGCCGGTGAAGACGAGCTGGCCCTTCTTGGCCATGACGATCGCGGTGCCGGTGTCCTGGCACTGAGGCAGGACGCCCTCGGCCGCGATCACGGCGTTCTTGAGGAGATCCAGCGCGACGAACCGGTCGTTCGCCGACGCCTCCGGGTCGTCCAAGATCGCTCGCAGCTGCGCGCAGTGGCCCGGCCGCAGCAGGTGCGCGATGTCGCGCATCGCCTCGCGCGTCAGCAGCGAGATCGCCTCCGGAGCGACCTTGAGGAACGTCTTGCCTTCGGCCTCGAAGGTCGAGACGTGGTCCTTGCTGACCAGGCGATACGGGGTCTCGTCGTCGTGCCCAGTGGGCAGCATCTCTTGGTAGACGAAGTCGTTCATGGTCCTCGCTCCCGGTTTCTCGGCGGCGCGAGCATACCGGCGCGCGCGCGCCCGGGCACCGCCGCGATGGCCAAATTCGCCCATCGATCGAGGCCATCTTGACCTCGCCGCCCCTTGCCCATACGCGACCTCGCCCCGTCCGGGCGGTGGTATCGTGGGGATCCATGGGGCTCGTCTACCTCGCCGCTCTGGTCCTCGCGCTCGGGGCGATCGTCGTGCCGCAGCTCGTCGGCGGGCACGCGGCGGACGGCGTGGACGGGGTCGCCGGCGGTCACGACGCGGGCGCCGCGCACGCCGGCGCCGAGCTGGGCCACGGCGAGCCCTTCGTCGCGCTCTTCCTGTCGCTTCGCTTCTGGTCGTTCGCGGCGCTCGGCTTCGGCCTCTCGGGATCGCTGCTGCACGCCTTCGCCCTCGCCGCTCCGGGCGTCGTCCTCGGCCTCGCGATCGGGTCGGGCGCGCTGTCGGGGATCTTCGCGGCCCTCGTGTTCCGCGCGTTGCGGCGAGGGTCGACCGGCGCGGCGGTCGCCACGAGCGCGGCCGTCGGGCGCGTCGGGCGGGTGGTCGTCGCGTGCGCGCGAGGGCGCGTCGGGCAGGTGCGGCTCGAGCTCGCGGGGCAGGCGGTCGACCTCGCGGCCACGACGTCGGAGGACCTCCTCGCGCGCGGCGAATCCGTGGTCGTCTCCGAGATCGGCCGGGATGGCACGGTGCACGTCGTGCGCAGCCCGCCGGAGCTGGCGCCGTAGACCCGGCACACGGCGCTCTGCTCGCGGCCCGGACCCGCTCGCGGCGAGCCGCGCGGCGCTCGCTCGTTGTACGCTGTTTCCCATGAACACGAGTGCTCTCTCGTACGCGCTCGCAGGACCCTCGTCCCGCGCGCCGGTGGCGGACCTCGACCGGCTCGACCTCGCGGGCGACGACGCGACGGGGGTGGCGGTGCTCCTGGTCGCGGTCGCCCTCGTCGTCGGCGTGACCGTGCTGCTGGTGCTGGTGTCGCGGATCCTCTTCATTTGCAGGCCGAACGAGATCCTCGTCTTCAGCGGGCGCAGCCACGTGCTGCCGGACGGCACGACGAGCGGCTACAAGATCCTGCACGGCGGGCGTGGGTTCCGCGTGCCGTTCCTCGAGACGGTCGGGCGCATGGACATGCGGCTCTTCTCGGTCGAGGTCTCGGTCCACAACGCCTACTCGAAGGGAGGCATCCCGCTCAGCGTCGCGGCGATCGCGAACGTGAAGATCGCCAGCTCCGACGCGGGCGTGCGCAACGCCGTCGAGCGCTTCCTCGACGCGCGGCCCGACCAGATCGCCGCCGCGGCGCAGCAGACGCTCGAGGGCGTGCTGCGCGAGGTCGTCTCGCAGCTCACGCCCGAGGAGGTGAACGAGGACCGCCTGAAGTTCGCCGACACGCTCGTCGACAACGCCCGCGACGACCTCGACAAGCTCGGCCTCGAGCTCGACGTGCTCAAGGTGCAGCACGTCTCGGACGACCAGCAGTACCTCGCGAACCTCGGCCGGAGCCGCGTCGCGACCATGCTGCGCGACGCCTCCAACGCCGAGAACGCCGCGAATCAGGCCGTCGCCGAGGCGCAGGCGGCCGCCCGGCAGCGCGCCGAGACGGCGCAGAAGATCGCGGAGACGGTCATTCTCCAGCGCCAGAACGCCACCCGCGGCGAGGTCGCGAGGCTCGAGGCCGAGGCGAAGCAGGTCGAGAACGAGGCGGCCGTCGCGGCCGAGACCGAGCGCGCGGTGGCCGAGCAGGAGCTGCAGGCGCTGCGCACCGAGCTCGAGAAGCTCCGCCTGCACTGCGACGTCGTCCTGCCCGCCGAGGCGCAGCGCAAGGCGGCCGAGCTCCGCGCGCGCGGCCTCGCGGCGCCGACGATCGAGGACGGCAAGGCCGCCGCCGAGGCGCTCCGCATGGTGGCCGCCGAGTGGCGCGCGGCCGGCGATCTCGGCCGCGAGGTGTTCGTGCTCCGCCAGCTGCGCGAGCTCGTCGCGGTCGCCGTCGCGCGCGTCGCCGGGGCGGAGATCGGGTCCGTCAGCGTCGTCGCCACCGGCGACGAGGACGCGTTCAGCGCGATCCTCGCGGCGTACCCGGCCGCGGTCGGGCGGGTGCTCGAGGAGCTCGGCAAGACCATGGGCATCGACGTCGCCGGGCTCCTCTCGGCCGAGCCGCTCGCCGCGAGGAGGTCGTGATGGGCATCTTCGTCGTCCTCGCGCTCACGGCCGTCGTCGTCGTCGGGCTCGTCGTCTACACCCTCAAGAGCCTGCTGCTCGTCAGCTCGCCCAACGAGGCGCTCATCCTGTCGGGCGGGACGCGGTCGGTCGAGGGGCGCACCGTCGGCTACCGATCCATCCGCGGCGGGCGCGCGGTGCGCGTGCCGCTCCTCGAGCGCGTCGACCGCATCAACCTGTCGAACATCCCCGTCGAGCTCCTGGTGAAGGGTGCGTACTCGAAGGGCGGCATCCCGCTCAACGTGCAGGGCGTGGCGCAGGTGAAGCTGCCCGGCGAGGAGCCGCGCCTGTCGAACGCGGTCGAGCGCTTCCTCGGCCGCACGCAGGCCGAGGTCGCGCAGGTCGCGCGCGAGATGCTCGAGGGCAACGTGCGCGGCGTGCTCGCGCAGCTCACGCCCGAGCAGGTCAACCAGGACAAGGCCGAGTTTGCCAACAAGCTGCTCGAGGAGGCGGAGCACGACATGCACCGCATCGGCCTCGTGCTCGACACGCTGAAGATCCAGAACGTCACCGACGACGCCAACTACCTGAACTCGATCGGCCGCATCCGCGGCGCGAACGTGCGCATGGACGCGAGCATCGTCGAGGCGCGCATGCAGGCCGAGTCCGCCGAGCAGAAGATGGCGAACTGGGCGCAGTCCGAGGTCGCCAAGATCGACGCCGACCTCGCCATCGCGAGGCAGGAGACCGACAAGCGCGTCAAGGGCGCGCTGTCGCGGCGCGAGGCCATGATCGCGGAGGCGCAGGGGCAGGTGCTCGCGCAGATCGCCCAGGTGAAGGCCGAGATCGGCAGGCAGCAGGCGCGCGCGCTGCAGGTCGAGCGCAGGCTCGACGCGGACGTCATCCAGCCCTGCGAGGCCGAGCGCCGCAGCATGGAGGAGGCCGCTCGCGGCAAGGCGGCGTCGATCGTCGAGAACGGGCGCGCCGAGGCGGAGGCGCTGAAGCGGCTCGTCGAGGAGTACAAGCGCGCGGGGTCGAACGCGCGGGAGGTGCTGCGGCTGCAGCAGATGATGCCGCTCGTGGCCGAGATCGCCGGCGCGTCGAGGCCCCTCTCGATCCAGCGGCTCGCGATCCTGCCGCGCGCGAGCCAGGGCGACGCCTCCCTGGCGCGCAGCGCGATCGCCACGGCCGAGGAGATCCGCGCCGCCACCGGCGTCGACCTCCCCGAGACGATGCGCCGCCTCGCGCGATCGCTGCCGGCCGCGTTGCCGCCGTCCGCCGCGCCGTCCGCCGCGACCACGCCAACGCCCGCGCCGCCGCCGCCGCCCCGGAGGGGAGCATGAGCGGTGCGGTTTCGGGGGGCAGCGACACGGCCTCCGAGATTCGGACCCTTCGCACGACGGTCGTCATCTACGCGGTCCAGTTCGCGCTGAAGATCGGCGTCTACCTGGTCACGGGCGTGATGGCCCTGCTCGCCGAGGCGCTCCACACGCTGAGCGACGTCTTCGTCGCGGCGTTCCTGCTCGCCGCGCTCGTCATCTCGCGCAAGGACTCCGACGACGAGCACCCCTACGGGCACGGCCGGGCGCAGTGGGTCGGCGCGCTCGTCGCCGCGACGCTGTTCATCTCGTTCACGAGCTTCGAGCTGCTCCGCGAGAGCGTCCCGGCGCTCGTCGCCCACCACGACACGAAGCACGAGCACCTCGGCCTCGCGGTCGCGGTGCTGGTGGTCTCGATGCTGATGGCGCTCGTCCCGCTGCTGATGCTCCTGCGCAAGAAGCCGCGGGGCGCCTCCGCGAAGGCGCAGCTCGTCGAGCTCGTCAACGATCAGCTCGGCCTCGTCGCCGCGCTCGTCGCGACGGTCTTCGTGATGTACGGCTTCCCCATCGCCGACCCGATCGCGGCGCTCTTCGTCGCGATCCTCATCGGCGTGAACGGCGCGTCGCTGTTCAAGGAGAACGCGTCGTCGCTGCTCGGCGAGTCGCCGGGGCGCGAGAAGATGACGAGGCTCGAGGCGACCGCGCGCGCCGTGCCGGGCGTGCTCGGCCTGCACGCGATGCGAGCGCAGCGCATCGGCCCCGACCACATCCACGGCGAGGTGCACATCGAGGTCGAGGGGGCGCTGCTCGTGCGTGACGGCCATCGCATCGCGGTGGACGTGCGCGCGGCCCTGCGGGCGGTCGAGCCCGGCAGCGACTGGGTGGTGCACGTCGACACGGGGCCGCCGCCGGAGGGCGAGTCCGAGGATGGGCCGGACAGCGCGCCCCCGGAGACGTCGCCGCACGCCTCCTCCCGCTGAGGGCTTGCGCCGGGGGCGCCGGCTCGGGCACCCTCGATCCATGAGCGACGAGCCCGACCCGAAGCCCCGCGCCCCCGAGGACGACGCGCTGCCGCCGACGCCGCTCGCCGGCCTCGCCAGGCTCGCGCGCGAGCGGCTCGGCCCCGAGCCCGACCGCGCCGGCCCCGCGGCCGTGCGCGCGATGGCCGCGACCGTGCGTGATCTCAAGGGCATGCCCGAGATCGTGGTCGGGCGCGAGAGCACGCACAGCATCCGCATCGCGCGGCGCGGCAAGGTCGGCTCGCTCGCGCTCGAGTACCTGCCGAGCATCCGCGCGCTCGAGCTCCGCTACCTCGGCTTCCCGGGGGCGGACCCGACGACCATCCGGATGCGCCGGTACACGTACGCGCCCGCGGACGACGCGAGCGGGACGTGGTCGCGCCTCGACGGCGGCGGAGAGCTCTTCGCGGACGTGCGCGACGCGATCGTGCGCCTCTATCCCGAGCTCGGCGACGTCGGCTGACCCCCCGGCAGCGGCCCGCATTCGAAACGATCGCGCCCGCCGCAGGGGACCGCGGCGGGCGCGTGACTGGCCGTCTCGCCCCGGTCAGGGGGTCGCGTAGGCCGGGTCGTCCTTGCCCTTGTCGGTGGAGTAGAGGGCCTCGACCTGCGGGCCGTACTTGGCCCAGGCGACGCGGCGCTTGAGCTTGAGCGACGGAGTCAGCATGCCATTTTCGGTCGAGAAATCCTCGCCCGTCAGGGTGAACTTTCGGATCTTTTCGAAGCCCTTGAAGGACTGCGAGAACTTCTCGACCTCGCCCTTGAGGAGGTCATTGACCTCCTTGTTCGCGAGGAGCTTGGCGTCGTCGGCGAACGAGAGGCCCTTGGCCGCGCCCCACTCCTTGATCGCCGCGAGATCGGGCACGACCAGCGCGACGTTGTAGAGGCGATTGTCGCCGTAGATCATCGCGTTGAGGATGAACGGCGACAGCTTGAGCTGCTCCTCGAGCGGCGCGGGGGCGACGTACTTGCCATTTTCGAGCTTGTACTGCTCCTTGATGCGCCCCGTGATGTAGAGGAAGCCCTCGTCGTCGAGGTAGCCGAGGTCGCCGGTGCGGAAGGAGCGATCCTCGGTGAACACGGCCGCGTTCTCCTCGTCGCGGTTGTGGTAGCCCTGCATGATGTTCGGGCCGGAGATGATGATCTCTCCCTGCTTGTCGTCGCCGGCGGCGGCCTTGTCGATCACGATCGTGCAGCCCGGGATGGCCTTGCCGACCGACCCGATGCGGTGCGCGCCGGGTCGGTTTGCGGTCGCGATGGGGCTCGTCTCCGTCAGGCCGTAGCCTTCGTAGACCGTGATCCCGAGGCCGTCGATGAACTCGGCGACGTCCTTCGACAGCGCGGCTCCGCCGCTGAACGCGTACTTCAGGCGTCCGCCGAACTTCGCTCGGATCTTCCCGAAGACGAGCTTGTTGGCGAGCGCCAGCTTCAGCTTGTCGCCGAGGGTGAGCGGCTCGCCCTTGCGGCGCTTGTTCGCGGCGGCGAGCCCGCCGTAGAAGAGGCCCCGGATGGCGGCGGGCCGGGCCGCCATCTGCTTGTTCACGCCGTCGTAGATGCGGTTGAAGATGCGAGGCACGCTGACGAGGAACGTCGGCTGCGTCTCGGACAGGTTCGGGATGATCTTGTCGACGGCCTCGCAGAGCGCCATCGACCCGCCCATCGAGAGCAGCACGTGCAGCTCGACCGTCTGGCCGAACGAGTGCGCCCAGGGGAGAAACGACAGGCTGCGATCGTCGGTCTCGAGCGGCAGCATCTCGTGCACCGCGGTCACGTTCGACGCGAGGTTGCTGTGCGAGAGGATGACGCCCTTCGGGTTGCCCGTCGTGCCCGAGGTGTAGATCAGGCACGCGGTGTCGCCCGGAGCGACCTTGATCGCCGCGAGCGGGGCCTTCTTGCCTGCCGCGACGAGCGCGGCGTACGACATCGGGTCGCTCGCGGGGAGCGAGAGGCCGATGAGGTGCTTCAGCGAGGGCGCCGACTCGGGGATCTCCTTGCACTTGGCGAGGATGTCGTCGGTCGCCGCGATGACCGCGACGGCCGAGCAGTCCTTGATGATGAAGGCCCACTCCTTGGCGAGCTGCGCCTCGTACATCGGCACCAGCGCGGCGCCCATCGTGGCGCAGGCGTAGTACGCGACCGCCCACTCGACGCGGTTGTTCGAGATGATCGCGACCTTGTCGCCGTGCTGGATGCCGAGCGACGCGAGGCCGCCGCGGAAGCCCTCCACCGCCGCGCCGAACTCGGCGAACGTGGTCCACGTCCAGCGCCCGTCCACCTTGGTCCCGAAGAGCTCACGGGGGCCGTAGAGCTTGATGGAACGCTCGAACATCTCGACCAGGTTCTCGAATTTCGGCGAAGCCATGGCGCCTCCCTCTTGTGCGCCGGACGGCTCGCCCGGCAGCGGCGGGAGGCTATGATCCCGCACCTAGGCCGTCAATCGCCGTCCCGCCGCGCGCGGCGTCGCTCGCGGTCGCGGTCGCGGTCGCGCGGCGCGCTGGTACGCTGCGCGGCATGAAGCCGTCCGGCGGTCGTGCGCTCTCCCTCGGACTCGGGATCTCGCTCGCGGGTTGGCTCGCGCCCCTCGACGCGGTGCCGTGTGAGCCACCCCCGAGCGGCCTGCGCGCGAGCGTGCCCGCGGACGGCGCGGTCTTTCCCGGCAACGGCATCGTCCTGCTCGACGGCCTCGAGCTGAGCCTGGACGGCATTCAGGCCACCGTGGACGGACAGAAGGCGAGCCTCCTGCCGGTTCACCTGCCTCATCTGCAGGGCTTCGCCGCGCTCGAGGCGACGATCCAGCCGCAGCCCGCGGCGGGGCAGGCCGTGGTGCTGGCGGGCACGTTCTGCGCGCCCGGCGTGACCTGCCCGGTCGCCGCGATCCACTTCGCGGCGGCTGCCGCCGACGTCGTCGCGCCGCCGCCTCCCACCTCCGTGCAGGTCGACGCGTACGACTACGCCGACTTCGAGTCGAGCGGCGGCGACTGCCTGTCGAGCGCCGACCTGAGCTACTGGGTGCACGTCCGGGGCGCGGCGCCCGCCGCGGGCGAGGCCCCGGTGATCTACGACGTCGCCGCGTTGCGGCCGCCGGATCTCGCGGAGGTCGTCGCGAGCCGGATCGTGCTGTCGCAGGGCGCGGAGACCACCGTCCGGTTCGATGTATCCGCGTCCGCGCTCGGTGGCGCGCCGATCGCGAGCGCGCTCTGCTTTCGCGTGACCACGCTCGACGCGGCCGGCAACCTGACCCTCGCGCTCGTCGACGCGTGCGCGCCCTGCCACGTGCGCGTCGATCCGCCGGGCAGCTCGAACGCGCCGCCGGGCGAGCCGGACTGGGTCGAGGCGGATCGGCTCGCGGGTGGGGCGTGCACGCCGCGAGGCGGGGGCGGGGGCGGGGGCGGAGGCGGAGGCGGGGTCGGCGGGGCCGGCGGATCGGGGGGCGCGGCGGCGACCGGCGGCGGCGGTGTGGCGCCCGAGCGCGTCGAGGCGACGGCTGCGTCGGGCGACGAGGGCTGCTCGTGCGCCTCGCCGGGAGATCGGCCCGGGGCGCGCCGAGGGCTCGGCTTCGCGGCGATCGCGCTCGCCGCGTGGGTCAGTCGTCGCCGTCGGGCCCGGGCGCCGGCGCGACCTTGACGCTCTTCCACTTCGCGAGCTCGACCAGCCCCGGCGGCGCGCCGCGCGGCTTGGAGACGTCGCTCGCGCGGCAGTAGTGCACCTCGGCCCGGGGCGCGCCGCGCGCCTTCGAGTACCAGGCGGCGAACGCGCCCGCGCGCTCGAGGACCGGGCGCGGCACGTCGACCTTGTCCGGGTTGCGCACCACGACGTGGCTGCCGGCCGTGCCGCCCGCGACGTGCAGCCACAGATCGTGCGGCGCGGCCACGTCGAACGTGAGGTGATCGTTGTCGGCGCTGCTCCGCCCGACGAGGACCTCCCAGCCGTCGACCATCACCGTGCGATAAGGCTTTCCCTTGCTCCCCAATGCGGGCCTCCGCGCGCACCATACCAACGAGGCGCCCCGCCGGGGGCGCGGAAGCTCCCGCCCGGCTCGACCTTTGGCCGGGGTTTGCTAAGCCGGGCGAGCACGGGCCAGCAGGCCGGTGGCGGGCGCGGCGCCGGGCGTGCGGCCGGTCGAAGAACACCTCACGCTAGGACCTGACCCACGATGGCGCGCTACTCCCTCTTGACGTTCGGCTGCCAGATGAACGTCCACGACTCGGAGCGGATGCACGAGGTGCTCCGCGGCGCCGGGCACGTCGAGGTCGCGGACGCGGACGCGGCCGAGGTCGTGGTCCTCAACACGTGCAGCGTGCGGGAGAAGGCCGAGCAGAAGCTCCTCAGCGAGGTCGGTCGCCTGGCCAAGCGCAAGCGCAGCGAGCCCGCGCTCGTGGTCGTCGTGGCGGGGTGCGTCGCGCAGCAGGAGGGCGAGCGGCTCCTCTCGCGCGAGCGCGCGATCGATATCGTGATCGGCCCCGACAACATCGCGGAGCTCCCGCGCCTGCTCGAGGACGTCGCGCTCGGCGGGCCGCCGACCGTGCGCACGGTCTTCGACGTCGACTCGCCCCGCTTCCTCACGGCGACCTCGGTGGCGGGCGCGGCGCCCACCGCGTTCGTCACGATCATGAAGGGCTGCGACGAGCGCTGCTCGTTTTGCATCGTCCCCACGACGCGCGGCCCGGAGCGCTACCGGCCGAGCGGCGAGGTCGTCGCCGAGATCGCCGCGCTGGTCGCCTCCGGCGTGCGCGAGGTCACGCTGCTCGGCCAGACGGTCAACAGCTACGCCGACCCCTCGCGCGCCCTGCCGCCCGCGCCCGGCGCCGACCCATCCGATCCCGACGAGAGCGAGTTCGCGGCGCTGCTCCGCCACGTCGCGGCCGAGGTGCCCGCGCTCGCGCGCCTCCGCTACACGAGCCCGCACCCGCGCCACCTCACGCCCTCGCTGATCCGCGCGCACGCCGAGCTAGCGCTGCTCGCGCGCCACTTGCATCTCCCCGTGCAGTCGGGATCGGACCGCCAGCTCAAGCGCATGATCCGCCGCTACACGCGCGCCGAGTACGTCGATCGCGTGCGCGCGCTCGAGGCCGCGGTCCCCGGGCTGACGATGTCGACGGACGTGATCGTCGGCTTTCCCGGCGAGACGGAGGAGGACTTCGAGGAGACGCTCTCGATGGTGCGCGAGCTCGATTTCAAGGGGCTCTTCGCCTTCAAGTACTCGCCGCGCCCGGGCACACCGGCGTTGAAGCTCGGCGACGACGTCTCGGAGGACGTGAAGAGCGACCGGCTCGCGCGCCTCTTCGAGGTCAGCGAGGCGCTGCTCGGCGCGCACCTCGAGTCGCTCGTCGGCACGACCCCGCGCGTCCTCGTCGAGGGCCCCGGCCGCGACCCCAAGACCTACTCCGGGCGCAGCGATCGCAACGCCATCGTCCACCTCGATGGCGCCGACGACCTCGAGCTCACGGGCTCGATCGTCGACGTCGTGGTCACCCGCGCCTACAAGCACTCCGTCGCCGGCGAGCTCACCCCCGCCGCGCGCGCGGCCGCCGCCCCGCGTCGCCCCGCGCCGAAGCCCGACCGGCGCCGCCTCACCGTCGTCGCCGCCGAGGAGCCCGAAGCATGCCCCTCGTGAGGCCGATCGACGGCAAGGCGCCTCGCTTCGGCCGCGACGTGTTCGTCGCGCCGAACGCGACCATCCTCGGCGACGTCGAGCTCGGCGACGAGGCGAGCGTGTGGTTCGGTGCCGTGCTGCGCGGCGACATCGGCGCCATCCGCGTCGGCGCGCGCACCAACGTGCAGGACCTGGCCTGCTTGCACTTGACGATGGGCCGGTCGGACACGGTCGTCGGCGCCGACTGCACGGTCGGTCATGGCGCCATCCTGCACGGCTGCGTCGTCGGCGACCGCTGCCTCGTCGGCATGGGCGCCATCCTGCTCGACGACGCGCGCGTCGGGGAGGGGTCGGTCATCGGCGCCGGCTCGCTCGTGCCGCCGCGCATGGTGATCCCGCCGGGGTCGCTCGTGCTCGGCAACCCGGCCAGGGTCGTCCGCCCGGTCCGCGAGGCGGAGGCCCGCCTCGGGGTGGATGGCGCGGCGCACTACGTCGAGAACGCCCGCCGCTTCCGTGCGGCGCTCGCCGACGGCGGAGACGGCGTACCCGGTCGCCCGTCGCCGTGAGCCGCGGCTGCTAGCCTCGAGGGGCCCGCCGGCGGCCCCGCGCCGCGCCCACCCGCCGCGCGCTGGCCCGTGCGCAGAGCGTCCTCGCGCTCGGCAGAGAAGTTTCTGCCTTCGTCGAGCGTTCGATACGATGAGGTGAGTCGTGGGCATCGACGGCAACGAGACCGCGCCCGGGGCGCGCTGGGTGGTGACCGCGCTGATCCTCGGCGTCGGCGTGGCCGTGGGCGTCGGGGGTGGGATCGCCGCGCACCGGTACGTGCCGCGCGCGCCCCTCGTGCGCGGGGTCGACGTCGGGGGCAAGCGCATGCCCGACCGCGGGTCGCCCGCCCCGTTCCTGGCCTCGATCGCCGAGGGCGTCCGCGCGCGGCGCGTGCGGTTCGTGCACGGCGAGCAGGGCTTCGACGCGACGCTCGGCGAGGTCGGCGTCGACGTCGACGTCGCGGCCACCTACGCCGCCGCCGCCCAGATCGGCCACCGCGGCAGCGTCTCGCGTCGCGTTCGCGAGAGCGAGGCCGCGCGGCGCGGAGGCGTCGACGTGGCGCTCGTCTTCACGTTCGACGCCGCGAAGGCGCGGGCGCACCGGGTCCCGATCGCGCCCGCGCTCGCCCGGGCTCCGGTGGACGCGAGCCTCGATCTCGGCGCGCGCACCAAGCGGCCGGACGTCGACGGCGCCGAGCTCGACGTCGACGCCTCCGTGGCGAACCTCGAGCGATCGCCCCACGGAGACGAGGACGCGGTCGACCTCGTGACCCGCCCCCTGCGCGCGCGCGTGACGATCGACGACCTCGTGAAGGTCGACGTCGAGCGCGTCGTGTCGGCCTACGAGACCACCTTCGTGACGTGGGGCGTCGGCGTCGGCCGCAGCGTCAACATCCGCACCGCCGCCGGTCGCCTCGACGGCACCGTGCTCCAGCCCGGGGACTCGTTCTCCTTCAACGATCGCGTCGGCCCGCGCACCCAGGAGCGCGGCTTCGCGCTCGCCCCCGAGATCCAGGGCGACGAGCTGACCACCGGCTATGGCGGCGGCACCTGCCAGGTCTCGAGCACGCTGCACGCGGCCGCGCTCTTCGGTGCGCTCGAGATCGTCGAGCGGCAGGCGCACTCGCGGCCGTCGGCGTACACGCAGATGGGGCTCGACGCGACGGTGAGCTACCCGCTCGCGGATCTGCGGCTCCGCAACTCGCTGCCTCACCCGGTGCTGATCCACGCGTTCTTGCCCAAACCGACCGCGATCCGCGTCGAGATCCTCGGCGGCGAGCCGCTCGCGAAGGTCGAATACAGGTACGGCGTCGCCAACGTCGAGGACTTCGTCCGCCGCATCAAGGTCAAGCCCGGCCTGGCTCCCGGCAAGCGCATCCGGCACCAGAAGGGATCGCGCGGCTTCGACGTCACCTCGTTCGCGACCATCCGCTGGGCCGATGGTCGCGTCGATGAGCGCCACTGGTTCAGCGGCTACCGCCCCGCGCCGGAGGTGTTCTGGGTCGCGCCCGGCACGGCCGAGGAGGACCTGCCGCCGCTGCCCGAGCACGCGAAGGGCGTCGAGGGCAAGGTCGCCGCGGCCGACGCCGACACGTACGCGATGTGACGCGCGCGCCGCGCCGCCTTTGACAGCGCGCCGCTCCGTCGTGTTCGATCGGATCATGCGCTTCGCCTGGCTCGCGATCCTCGCCACGATCCTCGCCGCGTGCGGCGGCTCCAGCGACCCGACCGCCGCGGGGCCGTCCACGACGACCGCGCCCGTGACGACCGGCGCGGGCGGCGGCGGCGGCGCGACGGGGGCCGGGGGCGAGGGCGGCGAGGGCGGCGC
>CAIVJW010000058.1 GCA_903906315.1 uncultured delta proteobacterium
GACCTCTTGTTTGCGGTGGCGGGAGGCGGGTCGCTCGCCGTCGAGGTGCAGGGCGATGAGGACGACGACAAGGGGCGCCGCTGGAACGTGCTGATGGCGGTGCTGCGCGACGGGTCCGGCGTGATGGGCGACCTCGCCGTCGTGACGTGGAGCCCGCGCGTGGCGCGCTGGGCCCTTCGCGCCGCGCACGCGAGGGGTCCGCTCGGCACGACCACGACGCTGACGCCCATCGTGATCCTGCTGTCGGGCGAGGTGATCGACGCGCTTCTCGACGAGGACCACCCGGAGCTCGCGTTCTTCGCGGCGTGGGCGATGCAGCACCGCCACGGGCGGCGGGCGAGGTTGGTGGTGCGGCGCGCGCTGGCCGTGACCGACCGGCTCTCCCCCGCCTTGCGTGAGGCGCAGCGGCGTGCGATTTTCTCGGTGCTGAGCGAGCGGATGATCGCGTTCCTGGAGGAGACGACGATGGACGTGAGCAAGATCCCGGAGACGCCCCGCGTTCGCGCGGTGCGGGAGCAATACGAAGCCTTCATCGCCCGATCGGAGGCACGCGGGGAGGCCCGCGGAGAGGCCCGCGGGGAGGCGCGCGGGCAGCTCGGCGCGAAAGTCGAGGCGCTGCTCGCGGTCCTTGCCGCTCGCGGGCTCGCTCCCTCCGAGGCGGATCGCGATCGGGTGCTCGCGTGCACGGACGCGGAGACGCTCGACCGCTGGATCACGCGCGCCGCGACGGCGACCTCGGCGGCCGAGGCGTTCGGCTAGCACAGGCGCGGCGAGCGGCGCGACCGAGGCCGGGGCGCGCGCGGGGCGAGCCACGCGGCGAGGCGCGCAGGCGCGATCGACGGCGACGGGCGGCGCTTTGCCCGCTGCACACCCCTTCCTGTTTCACCAATCCCTGCGGGCGCTCTAAGGTCGCGACGTCATGATGCCCATCGTCGTCGCCGCGCTGCTCGTCGCCTTCCTCCTGGCCCTCGTGTGGCTCTCGAAGGGCGGCGAGAAGATCCTCGCGGCGCGCAACGCGAAGCTCGCCGCCGTCGCCGCCGATCACGGCCTGGCGGTCGACCCCGTCGACGACGCGATGCTCTTCTCCGCGGGCGGCCGGGCGCCGTCGGGGCCCGGCCTGCGCCTCCGCATCGACCGCGTCGCGGGGCCGGGCGACGGCACGCGCTTCGTGTTTCGCGTCGGGGCTCGGCCGGCGCGCGGGCTGCCTGCGGTGGCCATTCGCTTGCGCGGCCGCGAGGGGGCGGTCGAGGACGGCGACGCGCGCCTGCGCGTGATCGCGACCGGCGACGCGGCGTTCGACGAGCGCTTCGTGACCTTGGTCGCCGACGAGGCCGCGGCGGCCGGCCTCCTCGACCGAGCGCGCCCGGCCCTGCTCGCGCTCGGCACCGCGCCGCTCGGGGGCGCCGAGTCGCTCACCCTCGGCGGCGAGGCGACCCTCGCGTTCGACTGCACGTTCGACACCGCGTTCTTCGAGGACGGCCGGCTCGAGGACGCCGTGAGGCTCGTGATCGACCTCGCCGCGGCGCCGCGCTGACGCCCGCCGTCTACTGCGGATCGCACCGGCGCTGGAGGAACAGCGTCCCGTCCGCGGTGGTGGCGAACGTCGAGCAGTGGACCTCGTGGGGCATCGTCTCCACGCTCATCCACCGCGCGCCCGGTGTGCGCGGCGGCGTCCACCAGTCCGCGGTCGGGTACTCCCACGCGGGCATCACGCCGGGCTTGTCGACGAGGCCGAGTCGCCCGAGGTACGCCGCCGACTCCGCGGGCGTGAGCTCGACGCGCAGGATGTAGCGGCTCGACCCGGTGCGGTTGAAGAACTCCAGCCGGCGAAAGGGCACCGAGGCCGGAAGGCCGTCGCGCAGGGGGTGATCGAGCAGGCGGCCCGACCCGGCGGCGACCGCGACGACGGCGACCGCCCACGCGGCCGGCGCGGCGACCCGTGCGCCCCACCGCGTCGACCCGCGCCACGCGGCGACCGCGACCGCGACGAGGCCCGGCACGCCGCCGAGGATCGCGTATCGCAGCGCGAGGACCTCGGCCGGCGCGACGACCGGGTAGCCGGGGAACCGCGCCTTGCCGGCGATCGCGGCCACGATCCAGCCCGAGACGGCGACGATCGCGATCGTGCCGGCGGTGATCGCGCGGCGCCGCTGGGTGCTGCCGGGCGCGATGGCGGCGACGCCCGCGGCGAGCGCCGGGAGCCACAGCACCTCGCACGCGAACGCGAACTCCGTCGGCGTCGGGTCGCGCGTCGCGCCGAACGCGAGCGCGGCGCCGAGCGTGAGGAACGCGGCGACGACCGCGTAGCCGATGAGGCCGATCGCGGCGCCGAGCCGGCCGCTCGCGCGGTCGTAGTCGGGGGTGCCGGTCGGCGGGCCGGTGGGCGCGGCGGGCGCAGAAAGAGGGTCGTTCGAGGCCACGGCGGGCGGCAGCCTACCAGAGCCCCGGCGAGCGCTCGGCGCGAGATCGGCGCGCGCCTGTTTGGTGTAGGGTGCGCCCGGAGGCCCCATGCAGCCGAGCGTCGGAGTCAGCGTTCCCCGTGTCGACGGAGCCGCCAAGGTCGCCGGGACGGCGCTCTACGTGGACGATCTCCCCCCGCTGCCGGGCGAGCTCCACGGGGTCACGGTGCGCAGCCGCGTCGCGCGCGGGCGCCTGCGTGGCGTGACGTTCGACCCGGCGATCGACTGGTCCGACGTCACCATCGTGCGCGCCGAGGACGTCACGCCGAACGTCGTCGCGCTGATCGTCGACGACCAGCCGGTCCTCGCGGCCGACGTCATCCGCCACGCCTACGAGCCGGTCGTCCTGCTCGCCTGCGCCGACCGCGCCAAGCTCGCGCGCGCCGCCGCGGCCGTGACGCTCGAGGTCGATCCGCTCCCGCCGATCCTCGACCCCGAAGCCGCGCTCTCGGCCGACGCCGTGGTCGAGGGCCGGAGCAACCTGCAGAAGCGCTACCTCATCACGAAGGGCGCCGCCGACGTGGGCGACGAGGCGAGCCTCGCCGCGATCGAGGCCGCGCTCGCCGGCTGCGAGGTCGTCGTGCGCGGCCGCTACACGACCACGCACCAGGAGCAGCTCTACCTCGAGCCGCAGGGCCTCATCGCCCGCTGGGACGACCACGGCGTGCACGTCGTGGGCTCGATCCAGTGTCCCTACTACGTCCACAAGGCGCTCACGAAGGGCTTCGATCTACCGGCCGATCGCGTGCACGTCACGCAGGCCGTCACCGGCGGCGGCTTCGGCGGCAAGGAGGAATACCCCTCGGTGCTCGCGCTGCACGCCGCGCTGCTCGCGAGGAAGAGCGGCCGCCCCGTGCGCATGATCTACGACCGCAAGGAGGACCTCGAGGCGACCACCAAGCGCCACCCGGCGATCTGCGACGTCGCGACCGGCTGTGACCGCGACGGCACGCTGCGCGTCCTCGCGATGCGCGTCGTCATGGACGGCGGGGCGTACGTCACGCTGACGCCGGTCGTGCTCTCGCGCGGCGCGCTGCACGCGGCGGGCGCGTACCGCTGGCGCGACGCGCGCATCGAGGCCCTCGCGGCCGCGACCAACACGCCGCCGAACGGCGCCTTCCGTGGCTTCGGCGCCCCGCAGACCATCTGGGCGATCGAGCGGCACCTCGACGCCGTCGCGCGCGAGCTCGGCCGCGACCCGCTCGACCTCCGCCGGCAGAACCTGCTCACGATCGGCGACACCACCGCGACGGGGCAGAAGCTCGCGTTTTCGGTCGCCGGGCTCGAGTGCCTCGACAAGGCGCGCGCCGACAGCGGCTATGACGAGAAGCGCCGGCGCGGCCCGGTCGCGACGGGGCGCGTCGCGCGCGGCATCGGCGCCGCGACCTTCCTGCACGGCGCGGGCTTCACGGGATCGGGCGAGCGCAACCTCAAGGGCAAGGCCGCGGTCGACCTCGTGGCGGGCGGGCGGCTGCTCATCCGCACGGGCTCGACCGACATCGGCCAGGGCACCGAGACGGTGTTCCGGCAGATCGTCGCCGACGCGGCGGGCCTGCCGATCGGCGCGGTCGACTACGCCCCCGTGTGCACGACGCACGTGCCCGACTCGGGCCCGACGGTCGCCTCGCGCACGATCATGATCGTCGGGTCGATCGTCGAGTCTGCGGCCCGGAAGGTCGCGGCGCGCGTCGCCGCCGAGCGCGATCGGGCGGGCGGCACGTTCGCCGAGGCCGGCGACCGCCTGATCGCCGCCGGGGAGGTCACCGAGCTCGTGCAGTACGTTTCACCGGACTACGTGAAGTGGGACGACGCGACCTACAAGGGCGACGCCTACCCGGTCTTCGCGTGGTCGTGCTTCATCGCCGAGGTCGACGTCGACCTCGACACGTTCGAGACGACGGTCGTCGGCTTCTGGAGCGCGACCGACGTCGGCCGAGCCGTGAACCCGGTCCTCTGCGTCGGCCAGATCGAGGGCGGCGCGCTGCAGGCCCTCGGCTGGGCGCTGACCGAGGAGATCGTCTGGAAGGACGGCCTCATCCAGAACCCGCGCCTGACGAACTACATCATCCCGACGGCGCTCGACGCGCCGCACATGACGACCGCGCTGATCGAGGAGCCGTTTCCCTTCGGCCCCGGCGGCGGCGCGAAGGGCATCGGCGAGCTGCCGATGGACGGCGGCGCCCCCGCCGTCGCGGCCGCGATCGAGCACGCGACCGGGCTCTCGCTCGGCGCGCTGCCGCTGTCGCCAGAGCGTCTGCTGGCCGCCTCGAGGAGGAACGCACTGTGAAGGTCACGCTGACCGTGAACGGCTCGCACCGCGAGCTCGACGTCCCCCCGCTCATGCGCCTCATCGACGCGCTGCGCGGCCCGCTCGGCCTCACCGGTACGAAGGAGGGCTGCGCCGAGGGCGAGTGCGGCGCGTGCACCGTGCTGCTCGACGGCGATCCCGTGTGCTCGTGCCTCGTGCCGGTCGGGCAGTGCGCCGGCCGCAGCGTGACGACGGTCGAGGGGCTCGGGTCGATCGATCACCTCGCGCCGCTGCAGCGCATGTTCGTCGATCACGGCGGCGCGCAGTGCGGCATCTGCACGCCGGGCATGCTCGTCGCGGCCGAGGCGCTGCTGCGCCGCACGCCGAAGCCGACGGAGGCCGAGATCCGCGAAGGGCTGGCCGGCAACCTGTGCCGGTGCACGGGCTACCAGCGCATCGTCGAGAGCGTGAAGGCCGCGGCCGAGCTGCGCGGCGACCGCGGCGAGGGGGCGGCGTGAGCCTCACCGACCTCGAGTCCTACGAGCTGCTCCACGCGCCGTCGCTCGCCGCGCTCGTCGCGCTCGTCGCCGACCGGCACGCGTCGGGCCTCCACACGGTGCTGCTGGCGGGCGGCACCGACTGGCTCGTCGAGCAGGAGTCGCGCCCGCCGCTGCCCTCGGGGGTCGAGCACCCCGTCGTGCTCGACGTGTCGCGGATGCCCGAGCTCCGCGCGCTCGAGGTCGTGTCGGGCGAGGGCGGCGATCGGCTGCGCGTGGGCGCGGCCGTGACGTACCTCGAGCTGCGGCGCAGCGCGGTCGTGGGCGAGCGAGCGCCGCTGCTCGCGCGCATGGCCGCCGACGTGGGCGCCTTGCAGATCCAGGCCCGCGGCACGATCGGCGGCAACCTCGCCACCGCGTCGCCGGCGGCCGACGGCGTCGCCGCGCTCGCCGCGCTCGACGCCGACGTCCTCGTCGAGAGCGTGCGCGGTCGCCGGACGATCCCGTTTTCTGCCCTGCAGACGGGCTACAAGACCTCGACCCGCGCGCCCGACGAGGTCCTCGTCGCCGTCGAGATCGCGCTGCCGTCGCGTGGCGCGCCGTTCGTGTGGCGCAAGGTCGCGGCGCGCCGCGCGCAGGCGATCTCCAAGGTCGCCCTCGCCGGCGTCGCCGAGGTCGAGGACGGGCGCGTCACGCGCTTCGGGGTCGGCATGGCGTCGGTGGCACCGGTCACCGCGCGCCTCCCGACCGTGCGCGCGCTCGCGCTCTCGAGGCCGATCGCCGAGATCGACGCGGCGTCCGTCGACCGCGCGGTCGAGGCCGACGTCTCGCCGATCGACGACGTGCGATCGACGCGCGACTACCGGCTGCACTGCGCGAAGGCGCTCGTGCGCGCGTGGTTGCGCCAGCTCGGCGCGCGCGGCTGACGCTCGCCGCCCCGCGCGCCCCCCGTGGCTCGCCCTACAGCAGGTCGAGGAACTTCTTCGCGCGGATCTCGGCGGCGCCGATCAGCGCCTGCGCCTCGGCGTCCGGGATGCGAAGGCGCTCGCAGAGCTGGCCGAGGAAGACCTTTTCCTCGGCTGCCTGCTCACCGTCGACGTACGAGAGGAGCACCGCGTGCTGCACGAGCACGCGGCGGTCGTCGGTCGACAGCTCCGTGAGCGGGATGTCCTCCAGCGACCGCTGCGTCGAGGCGTACTCGCGGACGAACGTCGCCTCGTCCGGGGTCGCCTCGAACGCCGAGAGCAGGGCCTCGACCATCTCGCGCTCCTCGTCGGCGTAGACCCCGTCGGCCCACGCGACGCTGACGAGCGACTTCAGCATCGCCATGTTCTCTTCGTGCATGGCTACCGGTTTTGCCGTCCCTCGGCCCGGACGTCAATCGGCAAGCGGGGCCCCCGCGCTCCCCGCTCGCGATTGGCCCGCTCCGCCGGCCCGCTCCGCCGGCCGGGGGCCCTGCCGACCCGCCGCCCGGCTCGTCCACCTCGACGGCGGTCGCCCCCGGCGACGCCGGGGATCGCCGTGCGTCCGATCGAGGCGGTCTACAGCCGGCTCAGCGACAGCGCCGCCCGCAGGCTGTCCTGGAAGTGCCAAGCGGCGGTGCCCGCGAGGCCCAGGACGACGATCAGGAGCGGCAGCGCGAGGCGCGGTCGCGCGGCCCGCGGCTGGGCCGAGGGCCCGATCGGATCGTCCTTTCCCGAGCGCCCGGTCGCGATGCGTGGCCCGCTCTCCTCGGGAGCCTCGGGCTCGGACGCCGTCGGGGGCCCGGGTGAGGGGATCGCGAGCGTGACCACGCCGAGCGGGGGCGGGGTCGCGTCGAGGCCCGCGAACGCGCGCAGGCTGCGGGCCGCGGATCGCATCGCGACGTCCTCGTCGGGCGCCGACGCGAACCGGTCGAGCAGGTCGTCCATGCGGCTCGGCTTGTCGGTGCGCGCGAGCACCGGATCGGTCGCGAGCGGCGGCGGCGTACGGAAGCTCTGGCGACCGCGCCCTTGCTGCGGCTTGGGCATGCGGCGCACGGCCTCGACCAGCGCTTCGGGCCGATCGAGCGGGTCCACCGCGGGCGCGTCGTCGCTTTCCGCGACCGTCGCGGCGGGCTCGCTTTCGGCGGCCTCGGCGCGGGCAGCCGGATCGCCATGGGCGGCCTCGGCGTCGGCCGGATCCGCGCTCGCATGATCGCCCGCCGGCCCGAGCGCGGGGGCGATCTCCTCGACCAGCGACATGCCGATCTCGGTCGGCGTCGGCGCGCCCGCGTCGTCGGGCGGCGCGCCGTCGTCCGCGTCCCACTCCTCGTCGTAGCGCGACGTGGCCGCGACGGGCGCGGGCCGCGCGCTCTCGACCGGGACGTCCGCCGGGCGCAGCCGCAGGGGCGCCGCCTCGACGCGCGGGGCCCGGTCCTGCCTGCGCGCGTCGTCGATCGAGGCCGATCGGGGCGCGGCGCCGAGCGCGCCGGCGTCCTTGGCCCTGCGCGTCTCGCGGGCGAGCCGCCCGAGCGCTCGTCGCGCCGCGGTGCGGTTGACCGGAATGAGCGCCGCCTCGATCTCGCGCATCACGTCCTCGAGCGACCGCTCGCTCGCGCCGCGCGCCCGGGCCGCGGCGCTCAGGCCACGCATCGACCCGGTGGAAACGGACAAGAGCCGCGCGAGGATGTCGCGCAGCACGGCGGCCGCCTCGGCGTCGCGCACGACCTCCTTGCCGCGGGCCACCGTGACGGTGCCCTCGGTCGTGAGCTGCACGCTGCGGTCGCGCACGCGGAAGGGCAGGCGCGTCGTCGCGTCGGCGATCGCGAGGGCCAGGTAGCCGGAGGTTTCGGGCACGAGCGAGGCCGCGCGCGCGCTGGCTGCGGCGAGGACCTCGTCGAGGGTCACGGTCGCGTTCACGATGGGGCTCCCGGATCGGCGCCGTGGCGGCGCGGTGCGGTGGTGCGGACGGGCACGCCGGCCCGCGCGAGGAAGGCCTTGGCCTCGCCGATGGTGTGGAGGCCGTCGTGGAAGATGCTCGCGGCGAGCGCCGCGTCGGCGCGCCCCTCGACGAGGCCCGCGCGAAGGTGCTCGAGCTCGCCGACGCCGCCCGAGGCGATGACCGGCACGGGCACGGCGTCGGCGACCGCGCGCGTGAGCTCCAGGTCGTAGCCGACGCGCGTGCCGTCGCGGTCCATGCTCGTGATCAGGATCTCGCCCGCCCCCGCGTCCACGATCCGGCGCGCGTACTCGACCGCGTCGAGGCCCGTGTCCTGGCGGCCGCCGTGCGTGAAGACGGTGAAGCCGCCGGGCGCCCCGGGGTCGACCAAGGGCCGCCGTCGCGCGTCGATCGCGACCACGATCGCCTGGCAGCCCCAGCGCGCGGCGGCGCGGCGCACGAGGTCGGGGTCGCGAACGGCCGCCGTGTTGATGGCGACCTTGTCGGCGCCGGCGTCGAGCAGCGCCTTGATGTCGTCCTCGGTCCGCACGCCCCCGCCCACCGTGAGCGGCGTGAACACGACGTCGGCCGTCCGGCGCACGACGTCGAGCAGGATGGCGCGCTCCTCGTGCGACGCGCCGATGTCGAGGAACGTGATCTCGTCGGCGCCCTCGGCGTCGTAGCGCTCGGCCGCCTCGACGGGGTCGCCGGCGTCCCGCAGCCCGACGAACTGGACGCCTTTCACGACGCGTCCGTTCTTGACGTCGAGGCAGGGGATGATGCGCTTCGCCAGCACGCCCCGCGCATAGCCCCAGCGCGACGTTCGGGCCAAGTCTGCGGCGGCCCGGGTCTCGGACGGGGTTTCCGAGCCGGAGAACTCACCGGCGGTCCCAAGACCCGCTAGAGTTCGCCCCATGCACTGCCCGCAGTGCGGGACGCCTGCCGTCGAAGGGGCCTCGGACTGCGCCGCCTGCGGGACGGCGTTGCCCTGGGCTGCCGCTCGTCCGGTCGCGCCCGCGCCCAGCGCCGGCGCCGCCGCCGCGGGCCGCACGATGATCGGCCTGTCGGCCGAGGACGCGCGCCGCCTCGCGATGGCACCGAGCGCACCGAGCGCGCCGAGCGCACCCGCGCAGGTGTTCCTCGGCGTGTCGTCGAACACGATGGTCGTCGGCACGCCCGCCGCGCTCGACCGTTCGCCGCCCGCCGCGCCGGCGCAGGGCGCAGCGCCTCCTGCGCCGTCGCCCGGCTCGCGCACCATCGTCGGCATGATGGTGCCGGCGGACCTCGCCGCGATGGCGCACCCGCCGCAGCCCGCGCAGCGCGTGCCGCCTGCCGGCTCCGCGTCCGGCCAGAGGACGATGATCGGCGTCGCCGCTCCCGGGCTCGGCGCCAGCCCCGCCGCGCCGCCGCGCGCGCC
>CAIVJW010000059.1 GCA_903906315.1 uncultured delta proteobacterium
ATGCCACACTGCGCCGACAGGAGAGGAACATGCTGGCGTTCCTCCGCGAGGCCTGCGTCGCGAGACTCAACAATCGCCAGCCGCCTTCCTTGCTGCCGACCCAAGCGTTCCGCCTTCACGCCGCGAACGCCGCATGAGGCCGTGAACGCGTACGTCGTTCACGAGCGCTCCGGAATCCGGTGAAAGGGGGACGACTGCCGATCAGAAGGAGGGTGCGAGCGGCGCCGCGCGGCCGCGGCCTCAGCTCAAGAGCTTCGCCACCCAGTCAGGATGGAGGCTCTTGCCGAGGAAGCCCGCGACCCCGAGCACGGTCCCGAAGCCCGCGATGACGATCGCGAACACGAGCAGCCAGCGCTTCTGCGTCAGCGCCGTCACGCCGAAGAGCGCGATCGCGACCGACAGCGACGCCTCGGCCATGTCGAACTGGTCGTCGTGCACGTTGAGGCGGTCATACTCCTTGGCGGAGGCCTCCGCGTCGTCCTTGATCTTGGCCTTTTCGGCCTCGTATTGCTTCGCCTTCGCGAGGTGATCGGCGACCTTCCGGTCGTAGATCGCGCGCGCCTCCGGCGAGAGCCCGGGCGTCGTGTCGCGCTGCACGGCGAACCCGTCGGCGGCTAGCTCCGCGAGCGCCTGCTTCGTGCTCTTGGCCTGGAAATAAGCCCACTGGTCGACGCCCGTCGCCTGCGCCTGCGCCATCGCCTGCACGACGTTGCCGTCCTTCACGTTGCACAGCGCCATGAAGGTCGCGCTGATGGCGACCAGCGCGGCGACGGCGGTGTTGAGCTTGCTCTCGGCCTTATCAGCCTTCTCGACGGCCTCGGTGACCGCATCGGCAATTTCGGGCATGCGCCGACTCTACTGCACCGCGCCCCCGCGCGGCGCGGCGATGGCGCCGCGAGCGCGAACGCGCCGGCGACCCCTCGCTCCGGCGCCGCGGGCGGGCCGGGGTCACTGCTCGCTCAGGTCGCGCTCGCGCCCCGGGGTCCAACCGCCATTCGGCGACCGTCGCAGCGTCGCGCGCCGGACCTCGTCGCCGTTGCTGGGGCGCGTGCCGCACGGCAGCCGGTCGGCGATCTGCCGGTCGACCGCCACCGTCCGCGTGAACGCGACGTCGACGCGGTCCGCGGTGGCGTCGAGGGGCGCCGCGTCGACGAGCGCCTTCGACCCGCAGCGCACGGCGAGCCGCTTCAGCGACCCCCCGAGGTCGCTCAGCACCGCGTTCGGGCCCGCGCGGAAGCTCCAGCCCTCGTGGAGGCCGAGCTCCGATGCATGCCGCGTGTGTCGCGTCAACGCGGTCGCGGCGTCGAGACCGACGAGCGCCTGCACGCACGCCTTCCGCTCGGCGTCGTCCCCCGTGGCGACGGACAGATCGACCCCCCCGGTCGGGCTCGCGTGCTCCACCACGAGCACGGAGCAATAGGCCGCTTCGTCCGCGAAATAGGCGCGCTCGAGGACCTCGCGAATTTCGCGCCGCGAAGGCGTCGAGCAGCCGAAGAGGATCGTCGCTGCGGCGACGACCGTCGTGACGTGCGTGTTCATGTTGGTTCCCTCCCGTGCGGCAGGAGGGGCGGGCCCCGCGGAGGCGTGACCGCCACGCCCGATCGCGATCGCGGGCGAGGCCGGCCAGCGCCTGCCCTGCACCCGATCGCGGATCGCGCGCGACGCCCCCCGGCGACTCGTCTCCCCCGGACGGGAGCGTACCACCCGCGGGCGGCGTCGTCCGTCCTCGATCGGCGGCAGGCCGACCTCGCGGGTCGCGCCCAGCGCAGCACCGCCTCCGGGTGCTAGGGTCGCCCGATGCGATCGCCCCGCCCCCTCGCCGCCGCCTTGGCCGCCCTCGCCCTCTCGGCCTGCTCCGCGGCCCCGCCCTGCCCGCCCGCGGCGCCGTCGGCCCCGCCGCAGTCCGCGTCGGCCGCCGTCGGCCACCTCGACTCGGACCTCGTCGAGGCCATCGCGACCTACGCGGGCGTCGACAAGGTGGAGATCTACGTCGACCGGGGCGGGCGCATGACGAAGGCGAGCGTCTACCACGCAGACGCGGCGAAGATCCCCGCCGCCGCCCGCGCCGCGGCCGACCGGCAGCTGCCCGGCGGCAAGCCGAAGCACTTCGAGAGCGAGCGCTACGCGGGCGAGGGCGCCGCGGTCGAGATCGAGATCGATCGCGCCGACCAGCGGGCGTGCGAGGTCAGCCTCACGCCCGAGGGGGCGCTCCGCTACGTCGAGTGCAAGGTCCCGGTCGCCGAGCTGCCCCGGGCGATCGCCGACAAGGTCGCGGCCCTCGTCGCCGGCGGCGCCATCGAGGAGGTCGAGCAGAAGAAGGGCCCGAGGGGCGAGGCGTGGTCCGTCGAGACGAAGAAGGACGGCGTGACCCACGTCCTGCGCTTCAGCGCGGCCGGCGAGCTCACCGGCCGCGGCGTCCAGGTCACGGCCAAGATCACGGTCGAGGCGCGCTGACGACGATCGGCCCCGGGCGAAGGGTCGCCCTCACATCCGGACGATCGCCGCGCCCCACGTCACGCCCGCGCCGAGCGCGCAGAGCAGCACCGTCTGGCCGGGCTGGATGCGCCCGTCGCGCACGGCCTCGTCGAGCGCGATCGGGATGCTCGCCGCGCCCGTGTTGGCCACCTCGGCGAGGTTCTCGACGAACTTCGACCGGGCGTAACCGAGGCGCTCCGAGATGCGATCGACGATCGTGCGGTTGGCCTGGTGCGGCACGACCCAGTCGAGCTCGGCGCTGGTCAGGCCCGCGGCCTTGAGCGCCTGCATCGAGTACGAGCTCAGGTGCTTCACGGTCACGGCGAGCAGCTCGGGCCCCTGCATGCGCAGCGTGTTGCGCCGTTCGGCCAGGCGATCGGGCGTCATGGGCTCGGCCGACCCGCCACCGGGCACGCCCATCAGGTCCGCGAGCGCGCCGTCCGCGTGGATGCGCGTCGACAGGACGCCGCGACCGTCGCCGGTGGCCGGACCGAGCACGACCGCGCCCGCGCCGTCCCCGAAGAGCGCCGACGACCGGTCCGCGGGGTCGACCTGGCGCGACATCAGGTCGGCGCCCACGACGAGCACGGTCTTCAGCGTGCCCGCCGAGATGAACTGATCGGCGATCGTCAGCGCGTAGAGGAACCCGGCGAACGAGGCCGAAACGTCGAACGAAGGGATCGTGTCCGCCCCGAGCTTCTGCTGCACGTTGGCCGCCGTGGCCGGCATCGGCGAGTCCCCGGTCGTGGTGGCGAGGATGATCATGTCGAGATCGGCCACCGTCAGACCGGCCGCCTCGACCGCCGCCCTGCCCGCGTGCGCGGCCAGGTCGCTCGTCACCTCGTCCGGCGCCGCGACATGCCGGCGCTCGATGCCCACGCGCAGCCGGATCCAGTCCTCCGACCCGGCCACGTGCCCTGCGAGCTCGGCGTTGGTGACGACCTTCGACGGCACGTAGCGCCCCGTGCCGAGGATGCGGGAGCGCGGGATTTTCACCTCACGGGTCATAGGGCGGCGACCTTAGCAGAAGGCGCCCGGGTGCCGCGCGGAAGCCGACCTCCGCGGGCCGCGGGGGGCGCGGCGGGGCCGAACGGACCGCTTGAGACTCGCCCGCGCTCATGTAGAGTCGCGCCCGACATGGCCACCGACAAGAAAGCACCCTCCGCCAAGGACGAGAAGCACGACGACGAGGAGCGCGACGAGCACGACGCGCCGGAGGAAGTAGGCAAGGAGGACAAGGGCAAGCCCGCCGCCGAAAGCAAGCCCGCCACCGCCAAGGACGAGTCGACCGACGAGGACGAAGGCGACGACGAAGGCGACGAGGGCGACGACGAAGGCGACGAGGACGACGAGGAGGACGAGGCGCCGAAGCAGGCCGCGAAGCCCGCCGCGAAGGCGGTCGCCGCGAAGCGCCCGCCCGTCCGCCGCCCGCCGCCCGCGCAGGGCAGCTTCGGCAAGAGCATGCTGCTCTTCGTCGTCATCGTCGGCGGCCTCGGCGCGGCGTTCTACGCGCTCAGCGGCACGGAGGCCTCGGGCCCCGCGCAGCCGAAGTGGAAGGTCGGCGAGACGGCGAACGTCGAGATCACCCTCGTCGGGCAGGACGTGAAGGAGCTCGCGTGCGGATCGGCGCAGGCCATCGGCGATCGCAAGTGCGCCTTCGACGACAAGAAGAAGCCCGTCGCCGGCGCCGACGCCGACGACAAGAAGCTGCTCCGCCCGTACACGACGACCGACGGCGTGCAGTTCCTCGCGGCCGGCCTGTGGAGCGAGCCCGCGCTCAAGGACAAGCTGCCCGCGACCCGCTTCGCGGTGAAGTGCAAGTACGTGGTCGACGGCATGTCGAAGAAGCCCGCCGTTCGCTGGAGCGAGCAGGGGCCGTGGTACGACCAGCACAACGAGTGGTTCGCCGGCCACGTCGAGGGCTGCACGCTCGTCGCGACGAAGTAGCCCGCCTCGGCGCCCCGGCCCGGAGGTCGACCTCCCGCGGCCGGGCCGCCGCAACCGCCCCCTCCCCCGCACCACGTTCCGCCAAGATGCCGGCAGCTCCGCGCTGCCGCTACGGCACTCGTTCGCGTGTTGATTCGCGTGGTTGAAAGGCGCGCCGCGAACGCCTAGAACGCGCGTCGGAGAACCCCCCATGACCCGAACGAACATCGCCATCACCTTCGCTTCATTCGCGCTCCTCGCCACCGCCGGCTGCAGCAAGGGCCCCGAAGGCGGCGCGCCCGGCGCCGGCCCTGCCAAGGCCGCCGCCGCGATCCCGCAGGAGGCCAAGGACGTCTTCGCGCAGCGCTGCGTGGTCTGCCACGGCGCGAGCGGCAAGGGCGACGGCGTCGGCGCGGCCGCGCTCAACCCGAAGCCGCGTAACTACACCGACAAGCAGTGGCAGAAGACGGTCACCGACGACGTGCTCAAGAAGATCATCGTCGGCGGCGGCCCCGCGGCCGGCAAGAGCCCGCTCATGCCGCCGAACCCCGACCTGTCGCAGAAGCCCGCGGTCATCGACGGCCTCGTCGCGATCGTCCGCCAGTTCGGGCAGTAACCCCATCGACGGGATCGCGCGCCGCGCCCGCGGGGGGCGACTCGCGCGGCGGCGAGCCCGATCGTCAGAGCCCCTTCACCAGCTCGGTCACCTCGGCGCGCTGCGCGTCGTCGAGGCGCGCGCCGACCCGCCGCAGGAACGCGCGCTCCTCGCGAGCGTGGGCCGCGTAGCCGGCCGCGAAGCGCTCGAAGAGCGCCGCGAGGGGCTCGACGTGATCGGCGAGGCCGCGCGAAGCGAGGTGGTTCATGCGGCTCAGGGCGCCGCAGATCGCGTCGTGCGCGGTCTCGATCGCGGCGATCGCACCGCGCTCGTCCGGCAGCCGCGCGCCGAGGTACGGAAACAGGCCCTCCTCCTCTTGCGCGAAGTGCAGGAAGAGGTCCTCGCGCAGCCCCTCGAGCAGCGCCGCCACGTCCTCGTGCACGGCGGCGGCCTCGCCGGCGCGCGCGCGGGCGATCAGGCCGTCGAGCTCCGACACCAGCTTCGAGAGCTCCACGTGGTCGTGGTCGAGCGCGAGGATCGGGTCGTTCGCCGGCATCCCGCGGGTATACCAGAGCGACCGCGGCCGCGCCGCGCGAGCCCGCGCGCGGCCCCACGGAGCGGCCGTTCGCACGATCGAACGGGCCGATCGCGACGCCTCCGCGACTACCGGCGGACGCGGATCCGCGCGTCCACGACGACGGCGCCCTGCCCCGGCGCGAGCGCGAGCAGCGGGTTCACGTCCATCTCCAGGATCTCGGGCAGGTCCCCGACCATCCGACTCACGCGCAGCAGCACGTCCGCGATCGCCTCGCGGTCGGCCGCCGGCGCGCCGCGGAAGCCATCGAGGAGCTTCACGCCGCGGATCTGGCCGATCATCTCGCACGCGTCGACGTCCGTGATCGGGTGGACGCGGAAGACGACGTCGCGCCAGAGCTCGACGTTCACGCCGCCCGTGCCGAAGCCGATGAGCGGGCCGAACTTCGGGTCCTGGGTGACGCCGACGAACGTCTCGACGCCGCGCGGGACCATCTCCTGCACCACCACGCCGGCCATCTCCGAGGCGATCCCGCGGTCGGCGAGCCTCGCCTCGATCGTCCGGTAGGCCTGCGCCGCCGCGTTCGCGCCGACCACGTCGAGCAGGACGCCGCCGACGTCGGTCTTGTGCGAGATCGTCTCCGACAGGAGCTTCACCGCCACCGGGCCGTCGATCGCCTCGGCGATCCGGGCGGCCTCGTCGGCGCTCGTCGCGACAAGGCTCCGCGCCATGCGGATGCCGTACGCCGCGAGGAGGTCGCGGACCTCGATCGGGCCCAGCCAGCCGGCCGCGCCGCCCGCGCCCGCGGCGCGCACGATCGCGAGGCCGCGTTCGGCGTCGACGCTCGCCGCCGGCAGGACGGCGCCCTCGGGGCGCGCGAGCCAGCGGCCGTACGCGACCGCGCGCGACAGCGCCATCGCGGCGGCCTCGGGGAACGCATACGAGGGGAACTTGCCCTCGCGCAGCGACGACAGCGCGACGGGCACCCCGTGCGTCCCCATGAAGCACGTCACGACCGGCTTCTTCGCGCCGGCCGCGGCGGCGCGGATCGCTTCGGCGACGGCCATCGCCTCGGTCACGACCGGCGGCACGAAGAGCACGATGACCGAGTCGACCGCGTCGTCGGCGAGCAACAGACGCAGCGCGCGCTCGTAGGACCCGGCGCTCGCACTCGCGATCATGTCGACGGGGTTCTTCACCGACGCCTCGCTCGGCAGGAACGCCTCGAGCGCCCGCTCGGTCGCCTCCGCGAGCTGGGGCAGCACGAGGCCGCGGCTCTCGCAGGCGTCCGACGCCATGATCCCCGGCCCGCCCGCGTTCGTCAGGATCGCCACGCGGTTGCCCGCGGGAACCGGCTGGTTCGCGAGCAGGATCGCCATGTCGAACAGCTCCTCGATCGTGTCGGTGCGCACGACGCCCGCCTGGCCGAGCAGCGCGTCGACGGCGACGTCGAGCCCGGCGAGCGCGCCCGTGTGCGAGCTCGCGGCGCGTGCGCCCGCCTCGGTGCGCCCGCTCTTCACGACGACGATCGGCTTCTTCTTCGAGACGCGCTTGGCGATCTGCATGAAGCGCGACGGGTTGCCGAAGCTCTCCATGTACATGAGCACGACGCGCGTCGACGGGTCGTCCTCCCAGTACTCGAGCAGGTCGTTGCCGGACACGTCGGCCTTGTTGCCGATGCTCGCGAACTGGGCGATGCCGATGCCGAGATCGCGCGCGTAGTCGAGGATCGCGACGCCGAGCGCGCCCGACTGCGACGACAGCGAGACGGGGCCGTGCGGCGGCCACGTGGGCGCGAAGGTCGCGTCCATGCTGATGCCGGGCTCGGTGTTGAGCAGCCCGAGGCAGTTCGGGCCGATGAGGCGCATCCCGGCCGCGCGCACGCGGCGCAGGAGCTCGGCCTGCATCGCGCGCCCCGCGGGGCCCGTCTCGCCGAAGCCCGCGCTGATCACGACGAGGCCCTTCACGCCCTTCTGCGCGCAGTCGTCGACCGCGGGCAGCACGAGATCGCGGGGCACCACGAGCAGCGCGAGATCGACCGGGTCGGGGATCTCGCTCACCGTGCGGTAGGCGCGGACCGACTGCACGACGCTGGCGCCCGGGTTCACCGGGTAGACCGCGCCGGAGAAGCCGTTGACGAGCAGGTTGTGGAAGATCTCGGCGCCGAGCGTGCCGCGCTTGCGGGACGCGCCGACGACGGCGATGGATCGGGGGCGGAAGAGGCAGTCGAGGGCGGTGCTCATGAATCCAGTCCTGCGCCCCCCGGCCCGCGCCGCGGGACGCGACGACGACGCGGCCAACTACCAGGGATTCGAGGCGGCGCCAGCGAAATCACCGCGCCCGATTACCGGCGAGCGATCGCGCGCGGGCCCATCATCCGGGCGATTTCTCGAGCGGCGCGAGCGCGCCGAAGCCGTGCGCCCGCACCCAGCTCACGTGGACGCCGCGGCAGGCGGGCTCGATGGCGCAGCGGCCGCAGCGCAGCGCCTTCGTGTAGAAGCCGTCGGCGATGAACCGCCGCGTGTACGCGATCATGTCGACGCGCCCGTCGGGCCCGATCATCGCGAGGTCGAGCGTGCGCCGCGCCGGACGCGGGGGCCGCCCGGCGAGGCACGCCGGGACGTTCTCGACCGCGACCGCGTGCGGGTACGCCGCGAAGAAGGCCGCGAGGTCCACGTCCTCGTCGCGCGCCGTCGAGGTCCGATCGTAGTTCGGCTGCACGATCACGAGCCGCGCGGGCGGCGCGCCGATCGCGCGGATCGCCGCCTCCGTCTCGCGCGTGAGCCGCACCCCCACCTCGAACGGCGCGTCGACGGCGAGCAGCGCGGCGAGATCGCGCGAAGACGCGGCGTCGCAGCGCGCGAGCCGCTTGCCGAAGATCGTGCTCCCATCGCCGATCGCGGCGGCGATCCCGTCGTAGCGGTCCAGCTCGAGCTCGATCACCGAGACCCCGACGCGCGCGGCGAGGCGCTCGGCGGCGGCGAGGTCCGCGGCGACGATCCGCGCGCGATCCGCCCTCGGCAGCACGCCGGCGGTCGGCCGATCGCCCTCGACGCGCAGCACTTCGACGTGGTCGCTCGCCCGCGCGGCGAGCGCGTCGTCGAGCCCGTCGCAGAGGCCCTCGAGGTAGCAGACCTTGCAGCGACCCGGCTCGCGACACGAGAGCTTCTGCCCGAGGGAAAGGTAGCGGTCGTACTCCTCGCGCCGTCCGCGCACCTCGTCCTCGAGCTTGTGCGGGTCCTGGATCAGGTCCTCGAAGCCCTCGGCGTACGGCGGCGGGAAGCGGTTGAGCCACACGTGCACGTCGGGCCGGCGCGCGTAGGCGAACGCGCGCTGCAGGTGCTCGAGGTTGCCGTCGAGGTCGTAGAAGAGGTGATCTCTCGCGTCCGTCCACGCGTTGCCGAACGGGATGACGTGCAGGAGATCGAACTCGCGCACGCCCCAGCCGATGAAGGTCTCGAGCATCTCCGGCAGCACGCGGACGTTCTGCTTGTTGATGACGATGTCGACGTTGACGATGAACCGCCCCGAGGCGAGCGCCGCCTCGAGCCCGGCGACCTCCTCCTCGAACGCGCCCGGCGCGCCGACGAGCGCGTCGTGCAGCTTGGCCGTGTGGCCGTGCAACGAGAACGTGATCTCGTCGAGCCCGTTCCGCGCCGCGGTCTCGAGGAACGCGGGGTACTTGAACATGCGCCCGTTGGTGACCGTCTGCACCTTCGGGTAGCCCGCGCGCTTGCCGAGCTTCACGAAGTCGAGGAAGTTTGGGTGCATCGTCGGCTCGCCGCCGGACAGGATCAGCCGATCCGCGCCTCGCTTCCGGCCCTCGATGATCTGCACCTTGATGTCGAGGTTGCTCCGCATCGTGCCGTCGTGCGCGTGCGAGTCGAGGCAGAACGTGCAGTGGTTGTTGCAGTCGTTGGAGAGGCGCACCCAGTTGCGCGTTTCGTGCGCGGCGGCCTCGTGGGCGAGCGCCTTGCCTGCGTCGGGCGCGCCCTCGCGCGAGAGCAGCGCGGCGTTCTGGAGGTCGGCGAGGCTCGGATCGAGATCGTTCACGGTCGTCCTCTCGGGGCCTCGATCGAGGCGTCGTCGTCACCGCGCGGGGCGTCCGCGGGCGGGGCCACTTCGTAGCGCAGCAGCCACTGGTTCGACGTCCCCGGGCCGACGTCGCGTCGCTCGATCAGGCGCAACGGCCGCCCCGTGAGCCGGCGCGCCGCCTCGCCGGCGCCGTCGTTCCGGTGGTGCTCGAAGCGGTTCTCGGGCGCGCGCTCGGCGCGAGCCGCGTGCGCCGCGCCGCGGACGAGCCCGAACGCGACGTTGTCGACGATCGTGATCGTCCCGCCGGGGCGCACGAGGCCGATCACGCGGTCGAGCGCCGCGACGGGGTCCTCGAGGTGGTTGTAGCTGCGGAGCACGAGCGCGTGATCGAACGACCCGAGATCGCCCGCGACGTCCTCCGCGCGCCGCGCGACGAAGCGCGCGAACGGGTGCCTCGCGGCGAGATCGCGCAGCCGCGCCTCGTCGGGGTCGAGGCCGACGTACTCGAGGCGACCGCCGCGCGCGGCCTGCGCGAGCGACGCGAGGTAGCGCCCCTCCCCGCAGCCGACGTCCAGCACGCGCCCCTCGAGAGCGCCGAGGATCGCGGTCACGCGCGCGTCATCGCGGCCGAAGACGTCGCCCGGCACCGGCTCCCACGCGCCCGTGCAGGCGGGCCGCTTCGCGCACGCGGCGCACTCCGCCGACGGCCGCAGCTGCCGCAAATCGCGGGCGAAATCGTCGGGCGCGAGCTTCTTCGACACGTCGACGTAGAGCTGCCCGAGGCGCTCCTTCACGTCGAGGAGCTCCGCGTCGGTGAAGTCGCGCGTCTCGGTGCGGACCAGCCGCATCCGATCGCGCAGCCGCAGGAACGCCGTGCGGCCTCGGTCGTACGGGGTCGTGCCGTCGCGATCGATCGGGCACGGCGCGCCGGCGGGCCGCGCGACGTCGCGGTCGGGCACGAAGTGGTACGAGTTCGCCCGCGGCACGCCCGTCACCGGCCGGATCGCGCCGGCCCCGCGCGCGTCGAAATACCCGCGGTAGAGGCCCGGGCACGGCCCCTTGCGGGCGCAGCCGCCGCACGCCTCCTCGGGGTGCACCTTCGCGACGTCGTCGACGGGCACGAAGTCGTCCTCGTCGGCCTCGATCATCGCGGCGAAGCGGTGCGTCTTGAGATCGTCGTACAGGTCCTCGAGCCCGGGCAGCAGGCAGAGCGGCACCCCGTCGTGAGCGAAGCGCGGGCCCCGGCGCTCGCCGCGCGCCTCGAGGCCGTGGCGGATCGCGTCGCCGATGCGGTCCGCGCAGCGCGCCACGTCCGGCACGATCACGTCGATCGCGCGGTCCGCGGCGCCCTTCGGCTGCGTCATCGAGAGCTTGACGCACAGCTCCTCGAACGGGAGCAGCGCGTCGACCAGCCCGCGAAGGTGGTCGACGTTCGCCGTCGTCACGACGCAGTTGACGGTGAGGTCCGGCACGCGCCCATGGAGGAGCCGCACCGCGTCCATCGCCTGCGCGAACGTGTCGGCGCGCGCGACCGATCGGTGCACCTTCGCGTCGCCGCCGTGGAGCGACATGTACACGTAGCGCAGGCGGCACGCGCCCACGAGCTCGTCGACGACGTGCGGGTACGAGAGCAAGAGCCCGTTCGTGACGAGCCCGAAATCCAGGCCGATCGAGGCCGATCGGCGCGCCCACGCGAGCAGCTCCGGCCTCAGCGTCGGCTCGCCGCCCGAGAGCACGGCCATCGAATAGCCGAGGCGGCGCGCGCGCTCGATCTTCCACGCGACGCGCACGGCCGTGTCCTCGATCGGGCGCAGCTCGGCGGTGTGGCAAAAGGTGCAGTTCTCGTTGCACCCGTAGCCGACCTTGATGAGCGCCTTCACGAGCCGCCGATCCTAGCAGCCCGCGCGCCGCGCACGACGGGCCCCGCGCCTGCTATCGTGGGAGGATCGCCGTGACGCCGCCGTCCATCACCGAACGCGTCGCCCGCCAGGCGGAGCGCGTCCACGTCTCGATCGGCGCGGTGTGCAACAACCACTGCGTCTTCTGCATGGAGGAGGACCGCGACGGCCGGTACGTGTCGAACTCCGCCATGACGCGCGATCGCGTGCGCTGGATCCTCGAGGAGCACCGCGGCGCCGAGGAGGTCTGCTTCACCTCGGGCGAGCCGACCACGCGCCCCGAGCTGCCGGAGCTCGTGGGCTTCGCGAAGGAGCTCGGCTACCGGCGCATCAGCGTGATGACCAACGGGAGGCGGCTCTCGCACCTGCCCTACGCGGCCCTGCTCGCGAAGATGGGCATGAACCGCTTCTACGTGTCGGTCCACGGCCACGAGCCGCGCCTCCACGAGGGGCTCACGCGCACGCCCGAGAGCTTCGCGCAGACCGTGGCGGGGATCGACGCGGTGGCGAGGCTCGCGCGCTTCGGCGTCGAGCTGCACACCTCGACGGTCGTCACCTCGCGCAACCTCCCGCACCTGCTGGGCGTGTATCGCTTCCTGCGCGCGCACGGCGTCCACCAGGTCGTCTTCAACGTGATGCAGGCGAACGGCGGCGCCGACACGCATTTCGATCAGATCTTCCCCACGTACGCCGCGACTGCGGCCGGCTTCCGCGCCTTCCTCGACGCGTGCGGCGAGGCGCGCCCGGCCGCCTTCCTGGTCGACATCCCGCTCTGCGCGACCGAGGCGGTCCCCGACTTCAACCGCGGCTTCGTCGAGCGCTACCGGCACTACGACCTCGCCGACCAGGCCAGCCTCCCCGCGACGCGCGCGCCGGATAGGGCGCAATCCGGGCGCGGGCGCGGCCTCGTGCTCGTGACGCGCAAGGACCTCGACGACGCCGAGCGCGAGAAGCGCGACGCGTGCCGCGCCTGCCGCCACGACGCGAGCTGCGAGGGCGTGTGGAGGAACTACCTCCGCCGCTACGGCTGGGAGGGGCTCGACCCCGTGGCTGCGCCGATCGCGACGGGCGACAGCTCGGAGTCGCCCCACAGCTCGACGTAGCTGCGACGCACGCCGAAGCACCGGGCGTCGAGCGCGCACGCGCGGCACGCCGCGGGCTTCGTGAGCTCGTCGGCCTCGGTCCCCGGCGGCAGCTCGGCGAGGCGAAGGAAGGGCGCGAGATCGCCCGGCACGAGGCACAGCGGCAGGCCGCACATCGAGTCGAAGCCGTCGAGGGCGAGGCCGATCGATCGAGCGACGCGGACGCCCTCGGCGAGCTCGGGGAGGACCTCGGAGTAGCGCGGCACGAGCGCGGCCTCGCGCGGGACCACGTCCGTCGACGCGGCCACGAACGACACCGTCACCCCCGCGCCCGGCCAGCGCCCGGCGACCGCGCGGAGGTGCGCCGGGAAGTGGCCGAGGTTGCCACGCGAGAAGACGTAGTTGAGCAGGAGGCGAGCGCCCGCGCGATGCAGGGCGTCGACGCCGCGCACGGTCCGCTCGTGGGTGCCCGGCGCCCCCGTGATCGCGTCCGAGATCGCCGCGTCGCTCGCGTGGAGCGACACCTGGAACGCGTCGACTCCCGCCGCGACGAGCTCGGCGGCGACCCCCCCCTCGGCGAGGAGCACGGCGTTGGTCTGCACGGCGACGTGCCGCGCGCCGTGCGCCCGCGCGAGCCGCACGTGATCGACGAGGTGCGGCGAGAGCGTGGGCTCGCCCCCCGAGAGCGTGACGACCGCGCCCTCGCGGGCGGCTTCGGTGATCGCGGCGACGACGGCCTCGTGGGGCGGCGGCGGCAGGTGCGTCGACACGAAGCAGAACCGGCACGCCTGGTTGCAGTGGAACACGACGCGCACGACGACCACGGGCACGGCCGCGCCGTCGGGCGCGCGGTGAACCTCGCGGGTGACCAGCTCGCGTGCGACCTGGTCCGCGACGCTCGAGGCGATCGAGAGGCGACGGCGCGTGCGATCGTCGGTGATGGGGTGCGGATCGATCGCGGGCTCGCGGGCGATCGCGGCGACGGAGATCCCCGGGCAGCGGTCGCGGACGACGCACGAGGCGCACGCCGCGACGCGCGCGAAGCCCGGGCGACCGACGCCGCCGGCGGTGAGCGAGAAGAGGTGCGCGACGCTCGCGGGCTGCGCGAAGAGGCACGGCGGCAGCGCGGCCGCAGGGTCCAGGCGCACCTCGAGCCCGACGGCCCGCGCGCCAGAGGCGACTCGCTCGACCACCCTCGCCGCGTCGGACGGGAGGACAAGCGCGATCGAGTCCGGGGCGTCGACGGGCACGCCGATCACGATCGCGCGGACGGGGAGCGCGTCGGCGGCGATCGCGCCCGGGAGCGCGACGACCTCGGCGGCGTTCGCGCGGACGATCGGCGCCGCGACCTCGACCACCACCCCGGCCTCGGCGAGCGCGCGCACGCCGGCGCGGGTGCGCTCGAAGCCACCCTCGTCCCGCGTCACGGCGTCGCACGCCGCGCCCCACGCCGGCAGGTGGACGCGCGCCCTGTCGAGCCCCGCGGCCGCGAGCGCGCGCGCGCGCGGCCCGTCCACGAGCGCGCCGTTCGTCTCGATCACGATCGACATCGGCGCCGACCCCGCAGCTCGGCGCGCGTACGCCACGATCGCGGGCAGATCGCGCCGCAACGTCGGCTCGCCGCCCGTGAGCCGCAGCTCGCGCGCACCGGCGCGAACCGCGGCCTCGACGCGCGCGAGGACGACCGCCGACGCGGCCACGCTCGCCCGCTCGACCGGCCTTCGCGCCGAGCAGAACGCGCAAGCCTGGTTGCACGTCTCGTTCGTCACCACCCGCGCGACGCGCACCCGCGCGATCATAGCGCGCGGGAACGCGGAGCGAGCCGCGGCGCGATCCTCAGTCGCAGCGCTTGAGGAACTTGCCGCAGTTCTTCTTCGGGCCGACGGGCGCCTTCACGGGGCCGCTCGGCGCCGCGGCCTTCGCGGCGAGCTTGTACTGCTTCTCGAACCGCTTGCCCGCTTCGACCTTGATCGTGTCCGACTGCGAGGCGAACCCGGCCTTCGCGACCAGGACCTTGTGCGAACCGGCCGGCAGCATCACCGGCTTCGACGGGTCGTCGAGCTTCTTGCCGTCGATCGAGACCTCCTCGCAGTCCGGCGCGCACGAGATCGCGACCTCGGCGTCCGTGCTCGGTGCCGCGCTCGCGGCCGGAGCGGCGGAGTCCGCTGCGCTCGCCGCCGGCGCACCGCTCGCGGCGGGCGCGTCGGTCGGAGCGCCGCTCGGAGCAGCGACCGCCTCGGCGCTCGACGCCGCCACCGCGATCGGGCCGGTCTCGTGCGACCGACGCCCCGCGAGCAGGAACGCCGCGAGGCCGCCGAGCAGCACCAGAATCCCCGCCGCGAGGATGATCGGCAGGGCCTTGCTCGACTGCGGGACGCCCGCGGGCGACAGGACGCTCGGTGGGCTCGGCTCGAACGGAGGGGCCCCCTGCGCGGGCGCCGACGGTCCACCGAAGCCCGCCCCCATCCCGCCGCCGCCATACGCCGACGCCTCGGGGGGACCGCCGCCGAAGCTCTGGGCGGGCGGCGGTGCGCCGGCCGCGGGCGGCGGTGCGCCGTACGGGCTCGGGCTCGGGCCGGGACCCGGGAACATCCCCATGCCCATGCCCTCGGGAATCGCCATCGTGGACCCGAGCGCGTCCGCGGGCGGCTCGCCCGCTGCCGGGAGGATCGCGTGCGGGGATCCGAGATCCGAAGGACCGCCGAAGGCCGACGCATCGAACACCGCGGTCGCGCTGTCCCCGCGCCCGCCGCTCGACAGCGCGCCGAGGGCCGCCGCGAGCTCGCCGCCGGAGCGGAAGCGCTCGCCGGGGTCGACGGCCAGCGCGCGCGCGAGGACGAGATCGAGGGTCGCGGGCATCGGTACGCCGAGCTCGGACGCGCGCACCGACGCGGGAGTGCGCGGCGCCACGATCTCGCGCGCCAGCGCGCCGAAATCGGGCGCACCGGACGCGCACGAGAGCCAGTAGCTGCGGCCCGTGAGCGCGTGGAACAAGACGAGCCCCATCGAGAACACGTCGGCCGCGGGCCCGATCGGCACGCCCTGCCGGAGCTGCTCCGGTGCCATCCACGGAGCCGCGAGCGCGTGACCCTCCTGGCTCGGCACCGCGCCACGCGCGTACGCCGCCCCGAAATCCGTCACCGTCACGGGACGACCGGGAGCGGACGCCACGAACACGTTCGTCGGCTTCAACGCGAGGTGCAGGAGCTGGCGACTGTGCGCCTCGTCGAGCACGCGGCCGAGCGACTGCGCGATCGCGGCGACCTCGGCCACCGGGATCGGGCGCTGCCCGGCGAGATCGGCCAGCGAGGGGTGGGGCAGGAGCTCGGTCACGCTGAACGGCGCGCCCGTCTGGCCGTCGTAGCCGGCGTCGACGATCCGCGCCGCGTCCGCCCCGGGCAGGGCGTTCGACGCGCCATAGACCTGCTCGAGCGAGGCCATCACGTCGGACCGCTGCGCGAGCGCCGGGTCGAAGATCTTCACCGCGAACGCGCGCGCGTCGGCCCCGGCTGCGCGATACGTGGCCGCCGTGCCGCCGTACCCGAGCACCCCCACGATGGAGTACTTGCCTGCGACGACGTGCCCGGGCGGCAGCTGCGGTGCCGTCACTGCGACGCCTCGATCGACTCGATCGCCCGCATGATCGCCTGGTCGGCGTTGCTCCCGTCGTCCTTGGGCACGAAGCCGACGCCGAGGAGCGCGGCCTTGCCGTCGGCCGCCGTCGCATCGAACACGAGGACGTCACCCTTCTTGTCCGACCGCGCGCCGCCCTCGACCTGCCAGAGGCGGACCTTCAGCCCGTGAACGTCCTTCTTCTCGTCGGGCTTCTTCCAGCCGACCTTCTTCTTCGGCAGCGTGAGGCCAGCCTCCTTGACGGCGACCTCGAGCGCGGCCTCGCGGTTCGCGAGCTCCTTCTTCGCGTCCTTGGCGTCCCCCGGGTCGAAGCCCACCGCCGCGAGGCACGGGCCCGTGGGCGAGGTCTGCGCGACGGTCGCCGTCTCGAGCTGCGCGTAGATCCACCCGCTGACGGGCTCGATCGTGAACGGGCCGTGCGGCACGCGCGCCTTCGTCCCGGCGAGCGCCTTGCAGGCCTCGTCGAGCGCCTCGCACTTCTTCTTGGGCGGGGGCGGGGCGCGCTCCGCGAGCTCGGGGGCCGGCTCGACGGTCGTCGGCTCCGGAGGCTTGGGGGGCTTCTTCGCGCCGCAGCCGAGGACGAGCGCCGCCGAGGCGAGCGCGGTGTAGAGCCAGAGCGTTCGTGCCATCTTTCGCCTGCCGAAGCCTACCAGGACTCGGGGACCTGCCCACCAAAAGAGCAGGCCCCCGCCGGACGCGCGGCGGTGCGGCCCGTGAACCCTACGTCTAGTTGAGCATTCCCGAGGGGGGAAGGTCGTCGTCCTCGTCCTCGTCGATCCGGTGCGCGACGGGGCCCGCCTGGTGGTGGACGAGCCTCCAGGTCCCGTCCTCGCGGACGAAGACGTTGGTCGCGACGAGGTCGGCGCCCCCGATCGACTCGGTGCACACGACGTACGCCGCGTCCCCGAAGACGAACGCGCGGGCGCGCGAGCAGCGGACCGTGGGCGTGCGCGACGCCCCGAGGATGGCGCGCCAGCTCTCGAGCACGGTCTCGCGGGAGAACAGGGCGTCCCAGCCGGGGTGGATGCAGGCGACCGGCGCGGATCGCGACCAGAGGGCCTCCATCACGGCGTAGTCGCGACGCTCGAACGCCGTGTAAAACGCCTGGTTCGCGGCGATCAGCTCGGCCTCGTCGAATGGGGACATGCGCGCCCGCCTCCTCACCTCAGCCCCCCGCGCCGGCGGACGACGCGGAGCCGGCAGTATCGCCCGGGTCGAGCGCCGATGCGATGCCCGCGTGAAGCCCGCGAACGCCGCGGGCGCGGGATCAGCCGCTTGGTGCGGCCCGCGCGCTCTGGTACGAGCCGGGCTTCGCCGACGAGGGGCGCGACACGATGGACTTCGACCTCACCGAGGAGCAGATCCTCCTCCGAGACACGGCCCGGGACTTCGCCACGCGCGAGATCGAGCCGAAGGCGGCCGAGCTCGACCGATCCGCGCGCTGGCCCGCCGAGATCGTGGCGCGCCTGGCCGATCTCGGCTTCCTCGGCATGGCCGTGCCGGCCGAGCTCGGGGGCGCGGGCCTCGACACGGTGAGCTACGTGCTCGCCATGGAAGAGGTGAGCCGCGCGTGCGCGAGCTCGGGCGTCATCATGAGCGTGAACAACTCGCTCTTCTGCGACCCGCTCGTGAAGTTCGGCACCGATCAGCAGCGGCGCGACGTCCTCGCCCCCGCGGCCTCGGGCAAGGAGCTCGGCGCGTTCGGCCTCACCGAGCCCGCGAGCGGCTCGGACGCGCGCACGATGAAGACCGTCGCCGACCGCCAGGGCGACGGCGGCTTCGTGCTCAACGGATCGAAGAACTTCATCACGTGCGGCCCGGAAGCGGATCACGTCCTCGTCTTCGCGGTGACGACGCCGGACGCGGCCCGCCCCAAGCACACCGCGCTGATCGTCCGCCGCGGGACGCCCGGCTACTCGGTCGCGCCCCACGACGAGAAGCTCGGCATCCGCGCCGCGCACTCGTGCACGATCTTCTTCGACAACGTGCGCGTGCCGGCGGAGGGCGTGCTCGGCGGCGAGGGCGACGGCTTCTCGATCGCGATGGCCACGCTCGACGGCGGCCGCATCGGCATCGCCGCGCAGGCGATCGGCATCGCGCGCGCGGCCCACGAGAAGGCCGTCGCGTACGCGCGCGACCGCAAGGCGTTCGGCGGCTCGGTGGCGGACCTGCAGGCCATCCAGTTCATGATCGCCGACATGGCCACCGAGCTCGACGCCGCGCGGCTGCTCACGCTCCGCGCCGCCTCGATGAAGGACCGCGGCGTGCGCCACACGGCCGAGAGCGCGATAGCGAAGCTCTACGCCTCGGAGATGGCCACGCGCGTCACCCACAAGGCGATCCAGATCCACGGCGGCTACGGCTACACGACCGAGTACGGCGTGGAGCGGCACTACCGCGACGCGCGCATCACCGAGATCTACGAGGGCACGAGCGAGATCCAGCGCCTCGTGATCGCCGGGAGCGTGCTCTCGGCATGATCCGCCGCGCCTCGATCGCGTTCCTCCTCGCCGCCTCCGCGACGGCCTGCGGCGGCGCGCCTCCGCCGGCCGCGCCCGCGCCCGCGCCCGCCCACGCGGCCCCTCGCGCCGCGGGCCCCCGCCTCGCCGTCGCCGCCGAGATCGGCGCGCGCGCCGAGGGGACGGTCCGCAAGGCCTTCGAGCGCGCCGGGCCGGCC
>CAIVJW010000060.1 GCA_903906315.1 uncultured delta proteobacterium
CGCACCGAGCTCGCGCGAACAGCTCCGCAGGCGCTGCGACGGGCGCGCGGGAAGGCGCTGCGCCCGCGTTCGGGCGACCGGTCGGGCGGGGGCCGCGGGGGGCGTATGGTCGCGAATCGGGCTTCTTTCGCCTACGCGCCGACCGGAGCCGATCATCCGAGCCGCCGTAGCAGCTCGGCGACGCCGGCGACGTCGAGGCCTTCGACGCGAATGCCGCCCGGTGCGTGAACGACGACGGGCGAGCTCGGCGGGAACGCCGGCGTGGGCTCGACGATGATCGCGGCGCGGAACGGGCTCTCGCGGTCGCGGCGGAGCCAGCGCTGCAACGTGATCGCGGGCAGTCCGAGCGTGACGGCGATCGACGTGACGGTCTCACCGCGGCTGCGAGCCGCGCTGGCGAAGGCGACGGCAGCGCGACGAAGTGGCGCCGGGTAGGCGCGGCCTACGCCGTGCCGAACGGCGACGGCGAGGGCGGAGCGGAGGGCGTCGGGGGACGGGAGGACATGCATTGTGATTCGAGCGTCGCGACGCACGAATCAATTCGCCAGACGGGGACGGGCGAGGACTTACGCTCGGTCTGTCCCAGCAGACGATCGCGTACTGGGAGCAAAGCTCGCGCGAGCCGCTGCGGATCGAGCCCGCGCTCGATCGCGAACCTGCGGCTCGACAGCCCCGACGTAACCGTCCGACGGTCGACACCTCGCGGCCTGTCGATTCTCGCCGCATCCTGCGACCCGCAGGATGCGGTTGCTGGCGAGCCAATTCTCCCGACGAAAGCGCAACTTCCCGTCGCCGCGTAGCGACGCGGCGCGACGGCTTCGATCCGCTCGACCGCGACTCGCCTCAGCTGTCGGGCGGCGGGCGCCAGCGGTCCGGCAGGAGCGCGTCGACGTCGGTCTCGTCGGAGATCCGCGTGAGGACGTCCGTCAGGTACGCGATCGGGTTCACGCCGTTCGCGTCGCACGAGGCGATGAGCGAGAAGAGGCCGGCGATGTTCTTGCCCGCGTCCTCGTGGCCGACGAAGAGGTAGTTCTTTCGGCCGAGAGCCACCCTTCGAAGCGCCGCCTCGGAGCGGTTGTTGTCCGGCGGCAGCGCCGCGACATGCAGGAAGCGGGTCAGGGCTTTGTGGTTGCGGACGAGGTAGCCCGCGGCCTTACCCATCGGCGACTTCGGCACGTGGACCCGACGCTGTCGGCGGGCCCAGGCGAGCAATCGCGCCATCAGCGGTCGCGACCGCTCGATGCGCATCGCGAGGTGCTCGTCGGTGCCCTCGCAGCCGGCGGCGCGGGCGTCGTGCTCGACGAGGTAGATGTCGCGGATGAGGTCGAGCGCGGCGACCGCCTCGGGGAGCTCCTTCGCCTCGAAGATCTTGCGGCGCGCGTGCGCGAGACACCCGGCTCGATGGCGTCGACCGGGAAGCGTTACCTGGTTGTAGCCCGTGTATTGATCGACCACGAGCTCACCCGTGCTGTCGCCGAGGACGCGGGCGGGCGTGTCGCCACTGCGGCTCGGGCTGAAGTCGAAGCCGACGAGCTTGTCGGTGAGGAAGACCCAGACGTACGCCTTCTTCGACGACGTCTGCATCTTGAGCGTCGTCTCGTCGGCGAAGACGATCGGGCTACGACCGATGCGCGCGAGGATGCGACGCGACAGCGGCGCGAGCAGCTCCGCGGCCCGGTGGAACAGGTCCGTCATCGTGCTGCGCGCGATGGGGATGCCCGTGCGGGCGTACTGCTTCTCCAGCCGGTAGAGCGGAATGCCGTCGTCGCACTTGGCCACGACGAGGTGCGCGACGAAGCTCGGCGCATAGGGCGAGCGGTCGAAGACCTTGTCGGGGCAAGGGGCGGTGACGATGTAGTCGCCGCAGCTGCACGCGAGGGTCTCGCGCTGGTGGATGCGTCGTCGGAAGTGGCCGGCGACGTAGTGGTAGACGACCGACGGAGTGCCGTTGCCGACCGCCTTGAGCTTGTCCTTGCCGCACGCCGGGCAGCAGCGTGCCGCGTCGGGCACGGGGGCGGGGACGATCTCGGTCTCGAGCTTCAGCTTCGCGGCCGCGTTGTCGCGCCGGCGCTGCTTGGCGACCTCGGGGTCGGCGGGCCGCTTCTTGCGGACCTCGCGGCCCATCGGCGGCATCTTCTCGCTCTTCTTGCCGAAGGCCTGGCGCTCGAGCGCGGCGAGCCGGTCCTTCACGACCTGCAGCTCGGCCGCGAGTCGGAGGGACTCTTGCCGGAAGGTGCAGTCGTGCTCGTCGCTCGGGGCCAACGCCGAGCTTTGACTACCGCGCTCGGCGCGCGTCCATCCATTCGTGTAAGCGATCGATTTGATCGAGGTTTTCGGCCTCGACCCGCACAGGGCACCTGTGCGCGGGCGGCTTCAGGCCGCGCGATGCGGCGTCCAGTGCACCGGTCGCGCGACGCGACGCACGTCGATGCCGTCGAGGAGCATCGCGAGCGTGGTCGCGTCGAGCTCGACCTCGCGCGCCGCGGCGGGGACGGTGGGCATGCGGAAGCGGCCGCGCTCGAGGCGCTTGTAGTAGAGGACGAAGCCGCCGCGGTCCCAGAAGAGGATCTTCACGCGGTCGCCGCGGCGCCCGAGAAAGACGTAGAGATGGCCGGCGTAGAGGTCGTGTCCGCCGAGCGCGAGGACCAGCGCGCAGAGGCCGTCGTGGCCGCGCCGCAGGTCGACCGGCTCGGCAGCGAGGTACACGCGCACGCTCGACGGGAGCGTCAGCACGGCTCGAGAGCGCGCACGAGCTCGGCGGCGTAAGCGATGTCCGTGCCCGTCGCGACGCGGAGGACGAGACCGCGAATGGCGATGTCGATGTGACCGCCCTGCGAGACGACGTGCGCGGGCTCGGTGGAGACGACGACGGGCACGAGGCGCTGCGCGCCGGAGGTGGCCTCGCGCCGGAGCACCGTGCGCCACCAGCGCAGCGTGACAGGGTGTACGCCGTGACGGCGGGCGACGCTTTCGGCGGAGGCGCCGCGCTCGAGCTCGCCGACGAGGCCGACCCAGAACGCGCGGGGATGACGCTTCATGCGGCGAGTGTCGCCGATCGGCTGGAGGGGTTACGCTGTATCGGGTCAGGTCAGGACGGGGCTGGGCGAGGAGTTACGTCGGAATGAGGTGATACCAGTAGTGGCCCGGCGCTCGAATCACAATGCATGCCGTCCCGTCCCCCGACGCCCTCTGCTCCGCCCTCGCCGTCGCCGACCGGCACGGCGTAGGCCGCGCCTACCCGGCGCCACTACGGCGCCGCGGTTCCGGGCCCGAGCACGTCAATCGCAATGCGCGAAATGTTCCGGCTTCGACCTTCTCCGATCAGACTCATGACGAACACCTCCTTGCACGTCAGTCCGACGACGTGGTCATGCCGCCGCACGACTGTGCTCCGCGCGCTCCACCGCCAGCCATCGGAGATCCTGACGATCTGAACGTCGTTCAGGCCTTCCGTTGTAAGATCAGTGGTTGCGACCAAGCCACACCCAACCGCGACGGGGCGGTTGTCGACTGCGCCGTCCGCCAGCGCCGCGATGGCCCGCGCGTTCAGGAGAGTCGGATTCGACACCATCGAGGCAGCCATCAAGCGGACATGTGAGTAACCGCCAACCATGCCAGTATGCGGCCCGTCGCCGAGGCGCCACGCCATGTCAATGCCGTCGCTCGCAAAGCTTCCCGCCCCCGTGTTCGCATCAGTTCGAACAAGGTGCGCCAGCGTCTCGCCACTATATACATCGATTCCGAAGCCGAGGCCCTGGCGAGTTATGACGTCGAAGTAGACGTCATTGCCAACCACGTGCACGTTCGAAAGGCGCAGCACGTCCGGGTCCTTCACAGACGCGACGGGCTTCATGGACCAGTCCGAAATGCTCAGCCACGCCCCGCCATCGACGCCCATGACGACACGTTCCGCCCCGCACCATGCGCGATGCGATCCTCCCGAAAAACGGCCGACAATGTCGGGTCGCAGCTCGTCGACGCTACCTCCAAGGGCCCATTGCCGCAGTCGCGGGACGCCGCCGGACGACTCCGTCGCAATAAGAACCCGCTTCTCACCTCCGAGTGCGTCAGAAGATAACGCACAGGGGCTACTGTGCGCGGTCGCAAGCGCGGTACGCACCTTGCCGTCGACCTCGGCAACGACATGCACATCAAGCGACCCCTCCTGCCGAGAAAACGCCAGCAGTGCGACTCCACGTGCATCAACGCCGAATGCGGCATCCGCTCCAATGCCCAAATCCGACGCCACAACCGGATGAGTCATGACGCGACAGTCATCATCGAACGAGCCCGGGCAGGGCTGCCACGAGACAGGGGGCGGCAGGGCCGCGCGCGATACTGGCGCGTATATGGCGCACTCGCACGACAGACCATCATACTCCTCCCATCCCTCCGGAATGTCATGGTTGCTCCCCCCAGGCGTGCACCTACTCGCAGAGGGCGCTGGCACATCGGCACAGGCCATGACAGATACCGCCGTCGCGGCCCAGAAGACCGCTCCGATCTTGCGCCCCGCGCTCACTGCGCAGGCTCTCCTTGACCCAGGGAGTCGATTGCGACCCGGACGAGAGTGGTCTGCTGCTGAACGATTGATGCAATTACTACCTCCTTGCACGTCACCCCGAGAACGCGATCGTACCTGACCGTCTTAGTACCCTTGAACGACCAATTCCTACCGTCTGCGAGTCGAGCAAGAAGGATCACGCCCCACATCTCGCCGCCAGCATCGTTTGTCGACGCCGCGAAGCCGCAACCCACAGCCACAGGCTTGCCCGCAACGTGGTCGCCCTCGCTGAGAGCACGGACGGGCTTCGCCTTGACGCCGTTGGGGTCTGTGGTGAACTTGGCGGTCATGAGTGTCACTTTTGAGTAGTCCCGCAGGGAAATATCGGAGCGCTCCCCGTATCGCCAAGCCATGTCGATCCCGTCGGTGCCGAAACTGCCGGCCTCGCGCGTTGCGTCTCCGACCCAGCGAATGAACGGCCTCGTTCCCTCCTTTGGCGTCCAGATGTCTATACCCTCGTAGGGATCGTTGTTCGCTTGGTAGAAAATCGAATCACCAACGAGCACGGGGTCGTGATTGGCCAACTTGTCCGGATCCAGGGCGGCAGATGTCACGACTTCTGAAGTGTTCATCGACCACGGATACGCTCGCATCTCAAAGTCAGGCGTGCGCGAACTCACGACCATTGCAGCATTGCAAGACCACTCGTACACCGAGGGCGCGTTGTAGCGTGCAAGTACGTCCGGCATGAGCACGTCGATGTCGCCGCCGAGCGCACCACGCGCAGCCGACGTGTTCCAGTTCCCCGGGGCGACGCCGTCGCCGTCCACTTCAATGATATGCCTAGTGTCGCCGACCGAACCTGTCGTCGTTCTTAGCGCGCAGCGTGGCTCGACCGTGGCCTGAGTAATCTGCATCATCGCGAACCGGGTGGCACCGTCCAAGTCGGCCACGAGGTGCGTGTTTCGCAGAAGCCCAGGAACGTCCTCATCCGGGTGATTGATGGCAAACACGGCGGCACCGTTCTTCAGAAGCTTGAACGATGGGTAGACACCAATCGAGTAGACGCCGCTTGTGTCGGCGCTCGCGAGGTACTTGCATGAGTAGCCGAGCGAGGCATCGGGACATGTCTGCCAGACAAGCGGCTTCGGCAGCGCGTCGCGAGACCCCGGAACGTAGAACCGACAGCTGCACGACCAGTTGCCATATTCGATCCATCCGGCGGGGACACCCGCTGGCAGCGGTTCCGGCTTGCACTTAGAACCAGAGCCGCCGCCAGCGGGTACGGTGGTCAGGTCAGAGGACGTTTTCCCCGACGCCGTTGACGTCACCGGCCCCCCGCCAGCAGCGGCACTCTGCGTTGCGCCCGGATTGGAGGTCGACGCGGCACCATCGCCACAGCTGGACTGAAGGACGAAAGTGGCCACGGCGACGAGGGCGCCCCCAAGGACCGCTGCACGGCGGGCGGGGGTCACAGGAGGCTCCCGACATCCGCGAGTGTGAAGCTGCCTGCGGTCCAGGAGCGCGTTCGGCGCATGTGCGTGACCGGTCCGGCAGTCGGGTCGGAGGCATCCCGTACGACAACGGACATCCCATGCATGTCGACCTCCGGGGAAGCAACAATCGTACCGACGCCGAATTCCAACCCCTCGACGGCAGCTGCACCGCCGCGGAGCGCGACGCGAGAAAGGCCGTAGCTTCCTGCCGTCGTATTCGAGGCGATGACTAGCAAGGCCCCGTCTCGGTCAACGGCGAGGAAGTGACGGTCCCACGAGGCGTGGCGCCGCCAGCGACCAATCTCCGAAACGGCCTGCGACATGAAGTCGATCGTAACAAGGCGCGCGTCGCCCGTCTCGGTCTCGTCGAGGACGAGGAGCGCATCGTTCGCAAACACGAACGTCGCAGCAAGTACATGGTGGGGTTTGAACGCGGCCCCGTATCTGACCCAGCGGTTTGAACCAAACCCGACGAACCAGACCTCCCCCGACGGAGTCGAGGCCGTCACGTCGGTGCCGCCGACCACGAAGACGCCTCGCCGGGCCTGCGTGAACACCGGCACGAAGCCCACCGCGTGCGGTCCCAGGCCTGCCAACAGCGCGTTCCCATCGGGACATCCAAGCGTCGCGAGGCATGGCAGGCCACCGCCGCCCAACGCGGCAAGCGTCTCTGCGACCCCCTCCGCTGGACGGACGCGCAGTACCCGATCGGCGTCGCCGATGAGGAGTTCCGCATCCTTGTCCACCGCTACCGAGTGCGGCCAGCCAAGCTCGGGCTTCTTTCGCCTACGCGCTGTTGGCGGCGAGCACGCGGAAGGCGACGTCCTCGTGCGTCTTCTTCTCGATCTGGCGCGAGGAAGGGACACCGACGCAGTACGCGTAGAGCAGGAGCGCGACCATCATGCGCGGGTGATGCGGCGGGTATCCGCGCAGCTCGCGCTCGTAGTGCGCGGTGATGGCAGAGAGGTCGAGCTCGCCGACGACGTCGAGGAGGAAGTAGGCGAGGTGGTCCTCGGGCAGCCAGTCGGAGGGCGACGGTGGCAGGAGGAAGGCTTGCGTAGGCGTGTAGCGCCGGTACGTCTTCATCGCGCGTGGACTGTGGGGCTCGGCGCGCGCGTCGTCCATCCATCGCGGCGTGATTGCCGCGCGGCGCGGCGAGCGCGTGCCCGCCGCGCCGCCGAGGCTCACGCGACGAGCCGCACGAGCGTGCCGATGATCTCGTCGAGCCGCGCGCGGACCGCGCCCTCGACCGGCATCGCGTAGAGCGCCTGCGCGACCTCGAGGCACGCGAGCGTCTCGCGCGCCGAGCCGAGCGCGCTGTGATAGCGCGCGGCCCGATTGCGGCCGCGCGAGTACATGCCCTCGGCGACGTTGAGCGCGACGCTGGCCGCCGCGCGCCGGAGCTGCCGACCGAGGTCCGAGTCGCGCCGCTCGATGCGGTCGAGCTCGGGTCGGAGCGCCGCGAGCGTGTCGAGGATGACGGGATAGATACGGAGCATGCGAGTGCCTCCTTTCGCGAAAGGCACCCGTGCCCCGCCGTCGCGCGCAGGGCGGAGCAAGGCTCGCGCAGCGACCGCGCGCAGCGCGGCAAGCCCGGCGTAGCCGGGCGCAGGCCTTGCTGCGCCCGAGCACGACGGCACGATGGGAAGAGCCGAGCGCCCCTTCCTCTCCGCTCTCCGCTCTCCGCTCCGTGCTCCCCGCACCCGCTCCCGCGCTGACGCTGCGCCCTACCGCCCGCTCCTCTCGGGCGGGCGGTTACTGACCCACGCTCCTAGCGGACGCGCCCGATCGTGCACTCGCCCTCGCCGCGGTAGTGCCCGACGGTGCGCGCGAGCGCCGTCATGAACGCGCCGAGCGTCGGCGCGGGCAGGCCGGAGGGGTCGTACTTCGTGACGTCGATGAGCTTCTCGTCGAGCTCATCGAGCGTGATCTCGCCGTCGCCGTCGCCGTTCGGCGGGTCGTCGGCCGCGGCCTTCTCCTCGAAGCGGAGCGAGGTCTTGATGGCCGGATCGGGCGACGACTGGAGCCGATCGTAGAAGAAGTGATCTCCGTGCGTCGTC
>CAIVJW010000061.1 GCA_903906315.1 uncultured delta proteobacterium
CCGCGATCGCGATCGGCGCGGGGGTGCAGGCGGGCGTGGCGAGCGGCGTCGCGCCGAGCGTGTCCGCCATCGGGCGCGCGTTCCTCGAGGTCCTGGTGCGGCCCGAGGCGGCGGGAGCTCTCCGCCCCACCCTCCGCCTCGCCGGCGTGCGCGCCCTGCCCCAGCGCGCGGACACGCCCGCCGGCACCGCGGAGATCGCCCTCAGCGGCGCGCGGATCGACGCGTGCCCGGTCCGCCTCGCCGTCGCGGGCCCGATCGAGCTGCGGCCGTGCGCGGCCTTCGAGGTGGCGGCCCACCTCGGCGCCGGCACGGCGACCGTCGCGGCCGCGTCGGCGACGCGCGCGTGGGTGGCCCCGGGGCTCCTCGCCCGCGCTAGCGCGCGGATCGTCGGCCCCCTCGTCCTCGAGATCGAGGGCGGCGCCGCTTTCCCACTATTGCGTTATCGCTTCTATTTCTCTCCCGACGTCACCGCCCACGTCGCGCCGACGGTGTCGCTCCAGGGGTCGATCGGAGTCGGCCTCCAGTTTCCGTGATCGATCGGCGGGCGACCGCCATTGTCGGGGAGAATGCACGGGGTGAGCGCGAGCGAGGTCGGCCGCGGCGCGGTGGTCGCGCCCGCCGGTGCTGCCGCGCGCGCCGCGCGGCTGACGGCGATGGCCGTCGAGAACTTCCAGTTCATCTGGCGGTCGCTGCGCCGGCTCGGCGTCCCGCCCGAGGGCGTCGACGACGCGGCCCAGCAGGTGTTCGTGGTGGCGGCGACCAAGGTCGACGCGATCGATCCGGGCCGCGAGCGCGCGTACCTCTACATGACGGCCGTCCGGGTGGCGGCCGACGCGCGCAAGGCCGCGGCCCGGCGCCGCGAGCTCGCGCTGCCCGAGGCGATCGACGCGCGGGCGGACGGGCTGCCCGGCCCCGAGGACGCGCTCGCCGATCAGCGCGACCGCGCGCTGCTCGACGAGATCCTCGACGCCCTGCCGATCGATCTGCGCACGGTCTTCACGCTGTTCGAGCTCGAGGGGATGTCGTCCGGCGAGATCGCGAGCCTCCTCGCGGTCCCCGTGGGCACGGTGGCGTCACGCCTCCGCCGCGCCCGCGACGAGTTTCAGGCCATCGCGCGCCGCCTCCGGGCGCGCCCCGCACGAGGTGCACGATGATCGATCCGACGCGGCTCTCCGACGGCGAGGGCGACGACTTCGAGCTCCGGCTGCTGCGGTCGGCGGAGCGCGACGTGGGCTCGGAACGCGCGCTGCGCGGGACGATCGCGGCGATGGGCGCCGCCGCCGGGGTCACGCTCGGCGCGACCGCGGCCGCCGCGAGCGCGGCCACCGCGAGCGCGGCCACCGGGGGCGTCGCGGGCGCGGCGGGCGTCGGCGCGGCGACCTCGACGGGCGCCCTCGGGCTGCTCGCGTGGGCGGGGATCGGCGCGGTCGTGGGCGCGATGACCCTCGGCGGCGCGGCGGTCGTCGGTCAAGTCGCGCGCCCCGCGCCGTCGGCCGCCGCGGCGCCTCTCGACGCGCCCGTCGCGGCGCCGGCCGGCGCGAAGCG
>CAIVJW010000062.1 GCA_903906315.1 uncultured delta proteobacterium
AAGGCCCGCGCGCGCGTCGCCGAGCCGCCGCCGCCGACGGATCCCACGCCGCCCACGGCGCCGGTCGAGCGGCGCGCGGAGATCGCCGAGGTCGCCGCCGATCTCACCGTGCCGACGCCGTCGCCGATCGCGCCCGTGGTCGAGTCGCCCCGCCGCGCCGCGAAGGAGGCTCCGCGCGCCGAGCCCGCGGCCGAGGTGGTGCGCGCCCGCTCGCCGAAGGGGCCGATGATCGTCGACACGAGCGCGGCGATGGAGACCGAGAAGGCCGTCGTCGTGATCCGCACGACGCCGGGCTTTCACATGCCGTCGACGGACATGCTCGACGAGGCCTCGAAGGACGAGCTCTCGCTCTCCGACGCCGAGCTCGCCGCCCGCGAGAAGAGCCTCAAGGAGATGGCCGGGCTGCTCGAGAAGACGCTCGCGGACTACGGCGTGTCCGGCAAGGTCGAGGAGATCCACCCGGGCCCGACCGTCACGACGTTCGAGGTGTCGCCCGCCGCCGGCACGAAGGTGTCGAAGGTCGCGAGCCTCGCCGACGATCTCGCGATGGGGCTCGCGCGCAAGGTGCGCATCATCGCGCCGATCCCGGGTAAGAACCGCGTCGGCTTCGAGATCCCGAACCCGCACCGGATCCCGGTGAACCTGCGCGAGCTGGTCGAGGACCGTCGCTTCGTCGAGATGAACGTGCCGCTGCCGTGCGTGCTCGGGCGCGACATCATCGGCGCGCCCTTCTTCGCCGACCTCGCGTCGATGCCGCACGTGATCGTCGCGGGCGCGACGGGCGCCGGCAAGAGCGTCGGGCTCAACGTGATGCTGATGAGCCTGCTCTTCCGCAGGTCGCCCGAGGAGCTGCGGCTCTTGATGATCGACCCGAAGGTGGTCGAGCTCGCGCCGTTCGATCGCATCCCGCACATGCTCCTGCCGGTCGTCACGGACATGAAGCAGGCGGCGAACGCGCTCAAGTGGGCCGTCGACGAGATGGAGCGGCGCTACCAGCTGTTCGCGAACGCCGGCACCAAGAACATCACCACGTACAACGGGTGGGTCGAGCGCATCCGATCCGGCGAGATCAAGCTGCCCAAGCGCTGCATTCCGCAGAAGGTCGCGGCGATCACGGCCGACGGCCTCGAGGTCGAGGTCGACCAGGCGCAGGACGGGACGGACGTCGAGCTGCCGGGGAAGATCCCGTTCATCGTGATCGTGGTCGACGAGTTCGCTGACCTCATCATGCAGCAGGGCAAGGACGTCGAGGCCGCGGTCGCGCGGCTCGCGCAGAAGGCGCGTGCAGCCGGCATGCACGTGATCCTTGCGACGCAGCGGCCGAGCGTCGACGTCATCACGGGCATGATCAAGGCGAACTTCCCGACGCGCATCGCGTTCCGCGTCGCGCAGCGGGTCGACAGCCGCACGATCCTCGACGAGCAGGGCGCCGAGCATCTGCTCGGCAAGGGCGACATGCTCGTGAAGATGAACGGGCAGAACGACACGCGCCGCGTGCAGTGCCCGTTCGTGACCGAGGAGGAGGTGCAGCGCGTGACCGACTTCCTGCGCAAGCAGGGCGAGCCGGTCTACGACGAGGCCATCCTCAAGCCGCGCGACGAGGACGGCGCCGTCGAGGAGCAGGACGCCGAGGACGACCCGCTCTACGACGCCGCGGTGAAGATCGTCGCCGACACGCGCCGGTGCTCGACCTCGTGGCTCCAGCGCAAGCTCGGCGTCGGGTACAACCGGGCGGCGAAGATCGTCGAGACGATGGAGAAGCGCGGCATCGTCGGGCCGGCGAACGGGGCCAAGGACCGCGAGGTCATCATCGGATCGCTGTAACCGTCACGAGCGTGGGGGCGCACGCTCGGCGGGCTCACGCCGACGCGTCGGCGCGCGTCGGCGTGACTTTGACATCCGACCACGGATGATTCATTGGAGATGGCGATGACGGCGGAGGACCATCGCACGCGTCTCATCGGCCAAATCGCGGGCATCCTCCGTGACGACTGCGTGCCCGCCGAGGCTCGCGACGCCGGCTTGACGTTCATCGCGTGGCTCGCGCGCCGCATGCCCGGTGAGGGCCCATCCCAGGCTGGCGTGTGCGAGATGAAGCTCCGGGCGCGCCAGCAGGACGCCGGCTGTCGGACGGCGCGGCTCCTCGGCTTCCGCATTCGCTGACCGCGAGCGGCCACCGCGCGCATCCGCCGCCCGCCGTGCCGGAGCGTGTGGTAGGACTGTCGACTCCATGAGCGTTCTCGAGGGCCTTCTTCCGACGCCCAGCCCCGACGACGACGAAGACGTGGTCTGGGGGCTCTCCACGGCGAGCGCGCTGTGGGCCCGCGGCGAGCGGCGCGACGCGATCGTCTGGTTGCGGCGGGCCACAGAAGCTGCGGCCGGCGCCGGTCAGGCGAGCCGGGCGGCCGAGCTCGACATCGCGATCTCCGCCCTCGAAAGGGCGATCACGGTGCCCGCGCCGCGGCCGTCGGGCAGCGTCGACGTCGACGTCGAGGCCGATGGGGAGGAGACGGTCGCTTCCGAGGGGCCGGCCGTGCGTGCCGCCGTCGACCGCGCGCTCCGGCGCGCCGCGGCCGAGGCCGCGCCTTCCTCGCGCAGGCCCGCCCCGGCGGCGGTGCACATCCCCATGCCCGCTAGCCGGGCGAGCACGCGCCCGGCCGCGCCGACGCATGCGTCGTCCGCGCCGCCCCCGGCATTCTCGACCGCGCCGTCGATTCCGACGCCCGTGGCGGCTTCGCCGTCACCGTCGCCGACGCCGCCTGCCGTGGCGCCTTCCGCGGCTCCCTCCAAGCCGCCGCCGGTCGCGCCGTCGGCGCCGCCGCCTGCGGCCCTCGCGGTTGCGGCGGTCGTCGTCCCGTCGCCCGTGCCCGTTCTGCCGCAGTCCCCCGCGGCTCCGGTCGTCGCCGCCCGGCCGCAACCTGCGCCTGCGCCCGCACCCGCCGCGTCGACGCGCGTCGCGAGGCAGCGGCCGCGCTCGCCCATTCTCGACCCGTGGGCCGGTCCGCCGGCCACCCTTCCGCTCGAGCCGCTCGCCGCGAGCGCTGCGCTCGGCGTGTCGAGCGAGATCGACGACGAGGACGTCATCACCTCCGCCGTGCCGCTCTCCGTCGCGACGCGGCGTCGCGGCAAGCCGGTGAAGGCCGGGCTCACCGTGCCGATCGAGGCCGCTCCCGCGCCCGCGCCGGCCCCGCAGCCCGATCCGGGCGTCGAGATCGCGACGCCGGTGCTCGCGGAGCCGCTCGTGCTCGATCCCCTTCCGGGCGCCGACGAGGCGTTCCCGGTGACGGACGACCCGCCGACGCCGCCACGCGCCTTGTCGCGGCCGATCCCCGCGCCTTCGCCGTCCAATACCGTCACGGAAGGCGGGCCCGTCGCGTCGATCGGCGGCCTCTCGCTCGGGGCGGTGCCGCTGCTCGCCGGCGTGCCCTTCGAGGTGCAGGAGGAGCTCGTCGCCGGCGCTCGCCTCGAGCGGCTCGCCCCGCATGCCGAGATCGAGGGCTTCGGCGCCGTGCTGATCCTCGAGGGGGGCGCCGCGCTGTCGGCCGCCATCGTCCCTGCGCCGATCCAGCGCCTTGCGCCCGGCGGGCTCGTGCCGTCGCGCGGCACGCTCGCGCAGGGCGTCCCGCTGCGCATCACGGCCGCCGACGAGGGCGCCCAGGTCGCGCTGTGGACGACCAGCACCTTCGGTGCGGCGCTCGCCTGGTGCCCGTGGGTGCTCGACGAGCTCGAGCGCGTGGCCAACCGGCTGCAGGCGCTCGCGGGCGCGTCGATGGGGCCGCTCGGCGATCTCGACGAGGCCGTCCGCGCGCGCGTGGTCGAGCGGCTGCAGGTCCGCGTCGCCCGGGCCGGCGAGGTGGTCGCCGAGAAGGGCGCCCCGCTCACCGGGACCACCATCCTGGGGGCCGGGCTGCTCGACATCGAGGGGCGCGGCGAGGTGCACCCGGGCGACGTGCTCTTCCCGCGCGCCGCGTCGACGGGGGCTCCGGCGCCCGCGACGGCGCGCGCCGGGCTAGGCGGGGCGCTGCTGCTCGTCGGCGAGCCGGGATTGCTGGCCGAGCTCTCCGCGAGCGTGCCGGCGCTGGCCGATCTCCTCGGCGGCTGAAGCCCCGCGTGGGGCGACGCCGCCCCCGCGCTCGCTAGCGCCGCGCCAGCTACGCGCGCTCGTCGGCCCACTCCGCGCGGATCAGCTCGCGTACCGCGAGTGTGAGCCCCGCCGGCGTGAACGGCTTGGCCAGGAACGGGTGCGGACCGAGCACGCCTGCTCCCTCGTCGACGTAGCCCGACATGAGCAGCACGCGCAGGTCCGGGTGCAGCGCGAGCGCCCGCCGCGCGAGCTCGGGCCCGCCGAGCTGCGGCATCACGACGTCGGACACGAGGGCTCCCACGGTGCACCCGGGCGCCTCGAGGTGACGCAGCGCTTCGGCGCCGTCGCTCGCCGTCACGACGTCGTAGCCGGCGGCTCGTAGGGCCCGCGTGGCCATCGTCCGCACCCCGGGCTCGTCCTCGACGAGCAGCACGCGCACGGTGCTCGAGCTTCGGACGACGAGGCTCGGCGGCGGGGCCTCCTCGCGCTCCTCCCGATCGTCCCGCGCCTCGATCGCCGGCAGGAGCACCTCGAACGTCGCGCCGGCCCCGGGCTCGCTCCGCACGCGGATGTGGCCGCCGCACTGCTTGACGATCCCGAAGCACGTGGCGAGCCCGAGGCCGGTGCCCTTGCCCTTCGCCTTGGTCGTGAAGAACGGCTCGAACAGCCGCGCGCGCGTCTCTTCGCTCATGCCGACGCCCGTGTCGTGGACGCGCAGCATCGCCCAGCGCCCGCGGCTGGGCCCGGTCGGCCCCTGGTGGGCGTCGAGCGTCAGCACGTGCGTCTCGATGCGCAGCACGCCCCCGTTCGGCATCGCGTCGCGCGCGTTGATGGCGAGGTTGACGAGCACCTGCTCGAGCTGACCGGGGTCGGCGTGGACGAACGGGGCCGGCTCGGCCGGGAGGACCGCCAGCTCGACGTGCTCGCCGATGAGGCGCCGCAGCAGCTTCGAGAGCCCGAGCGTCAGCCCGTTCAGGTCGAGGTCCACCGGCGTGACCGGCTGCTTGCTCGAGAACGTCAGCAGCTGCCGCGTCAGCGCCGCCGCGCGCGCGCTGGCCCGCCGGATCTCGTCGGCGTCCTCGCGCGCTTCCGACCCCGGCGGCAGGCTGTCGGCGAGGAACTGGGCGTAGCCCAGGATGCCCGTCAGCAGGTTGTTGAAGTCGTGCGCCACGCCGCCCGCGAGCTTGCCGAGGCTGTCGAGCTTCTGGGCCTGCGTGACCTCGGCCTGGAGCCGGACCCGCTCGCGCTCGTCGGCCGCGCGCTGCTCCTCGCGTGCGATCGCGTCCAGCGCGAACGACAGGATGTCCGCGACCCGCGCGAGCGTGCCGACCTCCTCGTCGCCGAAGACGCCGACTTCGGTCGAGTACAACGTGAGGGCGCCGATGACCGCGCCCCCGCTCCGCAACGGGAACGCGGCGGCTGCCCGGAGCCCGGCGCGCATGGCCTGCTCGCGCCAGGGCTCGGTGCGCGGGTCGTGGGTGAGATCGTCGCACACGGTCGGCCGGCCCAGCTGAATGGTCGACCCGGTGGGCCCACGGCTCCGTGGCCCGCCATCCGCGCGGACGTCGAGCGCGTCGACGTAGTCGACCGCAGGCCCCGCGGCGGCCTCGACGCGCAGCCGCGCCGAGTCGGGATCGACGATCCCGACCCACGCGAGCGCGAAACCGCCGATCTCCGTCGCCATCCGGCAGGTCTCGGCGAGCAGGCCCTGCCTATCGCCGAGGCGCACGCTCGCCTCGCCCACGCCGCAGAGCAGGCCGTAGGCGCGGTGCAGGTAGGCGACGCGCTGCCGCTCGGCCGTGAGCTGGCGGCGGGCGCCGAGGAGCGCGCGGCGCGTCCGGAGCCCCCGGGAGAGGCGCGCAGCGGCGAAGGCGGAGGACATCGGGCTGGGAGCTACGGGTCGCTCGGCCCCGACCTGTAGCGCGAACGCCCCTCGCGCGGCGCTCAGCCGCGTCGGCGGCGCGGCTCGTCGAGGACCTCGCGGACCTTCGCGCAGAGCGCGCGCGCCGTGAACGGTTTCGGCAGGAAGTGCGGGCCGAGCACCCCGTGGCGCTCGATGGACTCGTCGGTGTAGCCGGACATGAAGAGCACGTCGGCGTGCGGGCAAAGCGGGCCGAGCCGTGCGGCGAGCTCGCGCCCGTTCATGCCCGGCATGACCACGTCCGTCACGACGAGCTGGACCTCGTGGCCCTTGCGCTCGGCGGCCAGGAGCGCCTCGCCCGGGCTCGCCGCCGTGAGCACCGTGTAGCCCGCGGCCTCGAGGATCCGCCGTGCGATGTCGCGCACCGCCGGCTCGTCCTCGACCACGAGCAAGGTCTCGCTCCCGCCGGCGCTCGCGATCGTCGGGGCCGGCGCGGCGGGGCTCGTCGGGTCGGCCGCGTGCCGCGGCAGGTGGACGTGGAACATCGTGCCCTTGTCGGGCGTGCTGTGGACCTCGATGCCCCCGCCGCTCTGCGCGACGATGCCGTACACGGTCGAGAGCCCGAGGCCCGTGCCTTTCCCGACGCCCTTCGTCGTGAAGAACGGCTCGAAGATCCGGGCGCGCGTGGCGGCGTCCATGCCGTGCCCCGTGTCGGTTACCGAGAGCTCCACGTACCGGCCCGCGGGCACGCCGAGCTCGGTCGCGCGCGCGGTCGAGAGCTCTCCGTCGCGCGTCGCGATCACGAGCCGTCCGCCGTCCGGCATCGCGTCGCGCGCGTTCACGACCAGGTTCATCAGCACCTGCTCGAGCTGCCCCGGGTCGGCGAGCGTCAGCGCGAGCCCGTCGGCGAGATCGAGGCAGAGCTCGATGTCCTCGCCGATGAGGCGACCGAGCATCTTCTGAAGGCCCAGCGCGAGCTGGTTGAGCGAGGTCGGCTTGGGCTGCAGCACCTGCCGCCGGCTGAACGCGAGCAGCTGCCGGGTGAGCTGCTCGGCGCGCGTGGCCGCGCCGCGGACCTCCTCGAGGTCGGCGCGCAGCGGGTCGTCGGCGTGCAGGCCTTCGAGCGCGAGGTCGGTGTACGACCCGATGACGCTGAGCAGGTTGTTGAAGTCGTGCGCGACGCCGCCCGCGAGCCGCCCCACGGCCTCCATCTTCTGCGACGCGCGGAGCTTCTCCTCGGCCTCGTGCTGCGCGGTCAGGTCGACGAGCACGCTCGTCAGGCCGACGAGCTTGCCGTCGGCGTAGAGCGGGCGATTCGTGGAGCGCACGAACCGGGGCTTGCCCGCGCTGTCGACGATCCGGAACTCGAACGCCTGAGGCGTGCTCGCCCGGGTCGCGCTGGCGAGCCTTTCGACTCGCGCGCGCTGGATCATCGGGCGATCGTCCGGGTGGACGAGATCGTGAGCGAGGCGTCCGATCAGCGCGGCGGGCGCGTAGCCGAACAGCTCGATCGCCCGGTTGATGAACACGAGCCGCCCGTCGAGGTCGACCGTGAAGAGGACGGTGTCGAGGTTGTCGACGAGGGTGCGGAAGCGCTCCTCGCTCGTCCGGAGCGCGGCCTCGGCGCGCTTGCGGGAGGTGATGTCCTGCTTCGTCGCGACGAACCGCACGATCGCCCCGCTGTCGTCGCGCACCGGCGCGATCGTCATCTCCTCGTCGTAGGTCGTGCCGTCCTTGCGGCGGTTCACGAGCTCGCCGTGCCAGACGCGCCCCTCGAGGATCGTCTCCCACATCTCGGCGTAGAAGCTCGCGTCGTGCACGCCCGACCGCACCAGCGAGAGTGTGCGCCCGAGGGCCTCCTGCTTCGCGTAGCCCGTCAGCCGGGTGAACGCCGGGTTGCACCATTCGACGCGGCCCATCGCGTCGGTGATGATGACCGCCGTCGCCGTCGCTTCGAGCGCGCTCGCCTGTGCGCGCGCGTCGCGGAGCTCCGCACCGGCGCCGTCTCGCTGGGGCTCCGGCTTTCGCGATTCCACCTGCGTCACGGGACGATGATGCCACGGCCCGACCGCGGGGGCCCGTCCGCCGACGCCGCGTGCGGTTCCTGATTCGTCACCCGGCGATGGGTACCCGTAACGTCACGGACGTGCCCACGTCGACGACCGACTCGATCTCGAGCGTGCCGCCCGCTTCCTCCGCGGCGCGCCGCGCGAGCGCGAGGCCGATCCCGTTGCCGCTGCGCTTCGTCGTGAAGAACGGCTCCGTGCAGCGCTGGTAGACGTCCGCGGTCATGCCGGTGCCCGTGTCGGCGACCGTGAGCTCGAACCACGTGCCGTCCTCGACGAGCCGCGCGTGTACGACGACCGCGGCGCCGGGCTTGCAGGAGTGGATGGAGTTCACGACCAGGTTGAAGAGCACCGCGCGCAGGACGCCGATATCGAGCGGCAGCGGCGGCAGCTCCGGCACGTCGAGGCGCGCGACGAGCTCCCTGGCGCGCGCGCGCGGCTCGAGCGCGCGGAACACGTCGCGGCAGGCGACGTCGATCGCCGCGGGAGTCGCGGTGCGGAGCGGCCGGCCGACCGCGCCGGCCCCCTCGAAATCGAGCATCATCTGGCGCACGCCCGCGAGCACCGTCGACAGCTCGTCGCACGCCTCTTGCCGGGCCGCGCCGGGCCGCTCGCCGAGGGAGGTGAGGTTCGCCGCCATGCGGCGCATGATCTCGCGCGCCTCGCGCAGCTTCATGAGCCGCGTCCGCCCCCAGCGCGCGGCCTCCAGCACCGCGATTTGCGTGTCGAGCCGCGCCACGCGGTCCTCGGCCTCGGCGATCGCGAGCGCCGCCTCGCGCCGCGTCGGATCGGGCGCCGCCGCGCTCTCGCCGGCGGCGTGCGCCCGCGCCGCGAGGTCGGCCAGGTCGACGACGCGCAGCACGGGGTCGCCCGTGCCCCACACGACGCACGCCACGCGCCCCGGCGGAACCGCCGCGACCGTGATCTCGCGCAGCAGCCGCTTCGGCGCTCCGATCGCCTCGAGCGTCGCGAGGGCGCGCGTGATCGGATCGTAGGTGATCGTCGCGTCGCCTCGCGCGTCCGGGCACAGGAGCGCGAGGTGGCCCGGCGCGTAGCCGTCGAGCAGCTCGTGGGCGCACGCTTCGATGGCGGCCGCAGGCCCCTTTCCGAGTGGCTTCATCGACGCGCGCATGGGCAGGTTCGTCTCGGGGAGGGGCGGGGCGCGGGCGCGAGGTTCGCCGACGCGCTCGGTCGGGGGAGGCTAGCTGCGGGCCCCGGGCGCGTCGAGCGAGCGCCCGGCGTTCGCTACGGGGCGGCGGCCTTGACCGCGCCGCCGGGGGGCGAAGGCGCCGGGTCGACGAGCTGCCAGACGAGCTCCGTGTTGCCCTGCGCGCCCGCGAAGCGCAGGCCGAACCACTTCGCGCTCGGCGCGATCGTCGGCCGCCCGCCCGGCAGCGCGCGCGGGAAGCGGATGCGGAACGCCCGCCGGAACGGGCTCGCGTACGGGTAGTACGTGCGCTCGAGGGCGTTCGGGCGCTTGATGCCGACGATCTCCTCGGGGGCGGTCTCGTTGCCTTTCTCGTCGATGAGCCGCACGATCCAGGCGCTGTCGGGCTTGGTGAGGTCGTTCCAACGGCGATCGCCGCCGTAGATCGCGACGAAGAACTGGTGGTGCTGGCGCGTCTCCTCGAGCGCCTTGTCGAGCAGGCGCTTGCGCTGGTCGATCGTGAGCCGGTAGTCCTGCACGTAGCGCACGACGTACGCCCAGCGGAAATCCCACGACTCGAACGTCGCCGTCGCCGTGAGGAAGTTCTCGAGCTCCGAGAGCGCGATGAGGTTCTCGGTCCGCGTCCAGGCGCGGAGCACGTTGTCGTAGTCCGTCGCGACGTACTCGCGCGGGCCCTCCTTCAGGCTGACGATCGAGGTCGCGCAGCCGCCGACCGCCGGCGTGGCGATCGCGATCGCGAGGAGGAGGGACGCGGGCCGCACGGGCCTACTTCGCTGCGCCGAGCGCGGTCGCCCGGGCCTTGCCCTTCTCGAAGAGGGAAAGGCGCTCCTTCACGCGCGGATCGATGATCCCGACGAGCGTCGACTCGAGCTGCTTCACGTGCTTGTCGCAGGCCGCGTCGACCTTCTTGACCCAGTCCTTGCGCACGGCCTCGTTCATCTTGCCCGTGTCGACGAGGCGCTCGGCGCCCTTCCAGGTCTTCTGCGCGCACTGGTTCCACTCGCGGTCGGTCGCGAGCACGTCGTCGGCGGCCTTCTGCGGCAAGACGCCGAGCTTCGCGTAGCGCGTGACCTCCTCGAAGCCGAGGAGCGCGTGCTGGATCGGGGCCGGCCAGCTCGCGACCGGGCCGGCGCCCGCGTCGAGCGACGTGCCCTTTTCGCCGCCGGAGAGGTCGATCGCGTAGCGACCGCCGTCGAGCGCGACGAACACCGCGCGCGTGCCGTCGACCTCCCAGACGAGGCCGGGCGTGTGGTCGGCGAGCTTGGCCGGGTAGCCCTCGCGGTGCATCACCCAGAGGTGGTTGCCGCGGCTGCCGTACTCCGAGAAGCCGCCCGCCTTGCCGCCCCACTTCGCGAGCCCCTTGGCGTTCTTGTCCCAGGGCTCGTCGGTCCTGTGCGCGACGCCGCCGAAGCCGACGCCGCTCACCGAGTCGGGGGCGATGTTCTCGTGCGGCAGCCAGGTGCCCTCGTGCGTCTCGTAGCGCACGAACATGTCGGCCGTCGCCTTGTCGATCGCCTCGGCTACCTTGTCGAGCCGGGCCGAGTCCTCGGCCGTCATGGCGGGGAGCTTCGTGCGCACGGCGACGGCCGTGAGGCGCTTGACGAGATCCTCGTAGACCGGCTTCTCCTTGACGGGCTCGCCGGCGATCGTCGGCTTGCCGAGCGGCGCGGCGGGTTTGTCGGAGTTGAGCCACAGCTCGTCGCGGCCCTTCCACAGCTTGATGCCGCCGCTGGCGGTGATGTAGAGCCGCGCCGTGTTGTCGGGCGCGCGCAGGGTGTAGCCGCGCAGCTGCCCCGCGTGCCGGTCCTCCTCGGGCGTGAGCTCGACGATGTCCTTGTCGCCGTCGAGCTGGATCTTCGGCTTCGCGCCCGTGCGGTCGATGACGAGCCCGACCATGCCGTCGCGGCTCGCGTAGTGCGCGACCTTGACTTGCGCCTGCGTCACGGGGCGGATCGTGCCGTCGTCCGGGCCGGCGGAGGGCTTCGCGCTGGGCGCTGCGTTCGCGGGGGTCTCGGCGGGAGCGGGCGCGCCGCAGGCCACGAGGCCGAGCGCCGCGAGCACGAAGGGCAGGGGGGTGCGCATGGACGGCCTTTACCACGATCGCGCTGCGGCATTCCCCCCGCGCCGTGCGCTCGTGGGCGCGACCGCAGGGGTCGGACGCCCTGCGCACGTCGTCGCCGCGGACCTGCTATCCGCTCCGCCCCTTCGCGTGGTCGAGGAGCGCCCGGACGCGGGTCGCCAGCTCGTCGCGGCCGAACGGCTTGGCGAGGTACGACCCTTCCGCGACGACGCGGGCGTGATCGGCGGTCGCCTGCGGGGCATAGGCGGAGATGAACAGCACCGGGAGCCCCGGGCGCAGGGCCGTCAGCCGATCGGCGAGGTCGAAGCCGCTCTCGCCGGGCATGGCCACGTCCGTGAGCAGGAGGTCGATGGCCGCGGCCTCGCGCTCGACGATCGCGAGCGCGATCGCGGCGCTCGGCGCCTCGACCACCGAGTAGCCCCGCTCGCGCAGCAGGCGCGCCGTCACGGCGCGGACGCGGGGCTCGTCGTCGACGAGCAGCAGCGTCTCGGTGCCTCCGGCCGCCTTCGGACGCGCCACCGACGCCGGGCTCGCCTCGGCCTCGGGCTCGGCCGCGCGGAGGTGGACGGCGAACCGCGTACCGACCCCCGGCTCGCTCTCGACCGTGACGAACCCGCCGGCCCGCGCCACCGCCTCGGCGACGATCGAGAGGCCGAGCCCCGTCCCCTGGCCGACCGACTTCGTCGAGAAGAACGGCTCGAAGATGTGCGCGAGCGTCGCCGCGTCGATCCCGGTCCCGGTGTCGGTCACGGTCAGCCGGACGTACTCGCCCGGATCCGGGGGTGGGCTCCGGCGGTCGTCGCCCGCCTCCACGTCCACGTGCGTCGTCTCGATCGTCACCCGGCCGCCGTGCGCCATCGCGTCGCGCGCGTTGACGACCAGGTTCACGACGACCTGCTCGATTTGCGCGCGGTCGGCGCGGACGAGCGGCGCGCGGCTCGCGCGTCGGACGCAGAGCTCGACGCGACCCCCGGCCAGGCTGCGGAGCACGGCGCCGAGCCCGCCGACCAGCCCGTCGACGTCGACGACCGCTGCCTCGAAGGGCTGGTGATGGCCGAACACGAGCAGGCGGCGCGTCAGCGTGGACGCGCGCGTGGCCGCCTCGAGGACCGCCTCGACGTCCTCGCGCCGCGGGTCGTCCTCCAGGAACGTGTCGCCAATCAGCTCCGCGTAGCCCGTGATGGCGACGAGCAGGTTGTTGAAGTCGTGGGCGACGCCGCTCGCCAGCCGACCGACCAGATCGACGCGCTCGGCTCGCTCCAGCCGTGCCTGCGTGCGGCGCAGGTCCGTGATGTCGATGCTGACGTTGGCGTAGAGGTCGTCGCCCACCAGGAACACGGCCGCGAGGTAGTCGCGGTCGTTGAACGCGAAGTGCACCTCCGTCGTCCGCGGCACGCCGGTCCGCGCGATCTCCCGCGAGACCTCGAGGTAACCCGCCATGGCTTCCAGCCCGAACAGCTCGAGGGCGCGTCGGCCCGGCAGCTCGTCTTGCGGCAGGCCGATCGCCGCGGCGCCGCCTGCGTTGATCGAGACGATCTCCCAGTCGACGATCTCGCCGGCCGGGTCGCGGACGAAGCGGTAGACGACGCTGTTCAGCGGGCCGTTGTGGAAGAGCGCGCGGAAGCGCTCCTCGCTGGCGTGCAGCGCTTCTTGCGACGTCTTGCGCTCGGTGATGTCCTCGACGATCGTGAGGGTGTGGGGCTGGTCGAGCCGCCCGGTGAGCATCTGGACGACCGTCATGCTCACCCACGTGCCCGTCCCGTCGGGCTTGAGATACCGCTTTTCCATGCGGAAACCGGGGATGTCGCCGCGCACGAGATCGGCCATGCTCGCGGCGTCGGCCGCGATGTCGTCCGGGTGGGTGATCGACCTCCAGTCGCTCGCGAGCAGCTCCTCGCGCGATCGGCCGACCATCGAGGCGTGCCGCTCGTTCATCTCGATGTAGCGGCCCGTCCTCGAGTTGGTGACGGCGATGCCGACCGGCGCCTGCTCGAAGATCGCCCGGAAGCGCTCCTCGCTCGCGCGCAGCGCCTCGCGGGTCTGGCGCTCGGAGTCGGCGAGCTCCCGGTAGCGGGCCTCGTTCTGCCGAAGCGCCGCGGCCGACTGGACGAGGTCGGTGACGTCGCGCGAGAGGATCGACGCGCCCTCCGAGGTCGGCGCGATGCGCACGCGGACGTGGTGCGGCACGCCTCGGAGCGCGACCCCCTGCGCGACCTCGCGGGGCTCGCCTGTCGCGATCACCGCGAGCACGGCTCGCTCGAGATCCGTGCCGGCGAACGTCGGGAAGACCTCGTACAGGGACCGGCCGAGCGCCGCGGCGGCCTCGATCCCGGTCGCCCGCTCGGACGCGCGGTTCCACGCCGTGCACCGCAGCGCGCGATCGATCGCGACGACCTGATCCGGCAGGCCGTCGACGATCTCGCGGTAGCGCGCCTCGGCGTCGGGCGCGCAGTCCGACGCCGCGTCGAGCGCGCAATCCGACGAAACGTCGAGCGTCACGTCGAATCCCCCGGGGCGCGCGCTCTGCGTCAGTTCCGCGTGCCGGACGCCCCGACGAGGCCGCCCTGGATGCGGTAGCTCTTCGACGACGCCGTGGCCTGGTTCTGCGTCGGTTGCCCGAGCGTGAAGACCATCCGGTAGCTCTTGCTCTTCGCGACCTGGCCCGCGCTCACGAGATCGCCGCCGGGGTGCCCCTTGTCGACCTTCGGACCGCCGCCGCCCGCGCCGCCGGTGCCGGTCGCGCCGCCCGCGCCGCCCGCGCCGCCGGTGCCGGT
>CAIVJW010000063.1 GCA_903906315.1 uncultured delta proteobacterium
ACGAGCACGGCGAACTTCTCGCCGGCGGGTGCAAAAGGGGACTCCGCGTCGTTGATCTGCTGGTACGCTGTGCTCCTCGGGGCCTTTTGGTAGGTATGGACTTTGACACCCAATACCTAACCATGAGGCCCCGGTTTGTCTTCACGAAAAGCAGTCCAAGTGACGGTAAACATTACCGTTATGATCGATCTGCACCCAGCTCGGGTCGACGATCAGCGGATACCCCACCCCGCTCCACCCCACGCGCACCTCACATCGCGCAGCCCCCGCCCGGGTCACCGCGCGCCCCCAAGGCCCGCGCGCGTCCGTGTCGTAGGCACACCCCTCGACGGCAATCCGCGCCTCGCTCCGCTTCCCGCTTGCCTCCACGACGTACGGCGGCGCCACTCTCAATCTCGGCGCGCCCCCCTCGTCGAGGAACTCCAGCGTGTTGCTCACGAGCCGCAATCCGGCGACGCGCGTGACGTCGACGTCATAGACCAGCTCCTCGCGCGCCGGCCTCGCCTCGAACACGACGAAGTCCTCGGTGCCCTCCGCATGCACGCGGTGCACGACGTCGCTGCCGGCGATTGCGCCCGCGTAGCGAGCCATTCCGTCGGCGACCGTGAGCTCGGCGTCGCCCGCGTCGCGCAGGGCGAAGCCGACGCTCACGTGCGTCACGTCGTCCTCGACCCGCGCCATCGCGTTGGCGCGCAGCGGAAGATCGACGCTCGCCGCGCGCAGGACGGCGCGCTTCGCCTCGCCCGGGATCACGGCGCGGACGCCCCCCGCGCCGGTCGCCTCGAAGGACGTCGCGACCCCAGGACCGATCACCGCCACGGGCAGGGCCTCACGCCCCGCAAGGGGCGGGGGTTTGGGGCCGCTCGCGGCCCCATCGTGAACCGGCCTGACGCGGAAGCGATCTCGTAGGATCGCGACGCTCCGGCCTGCCGCGGGCGAGGACGGGATCGCGGCCGCGGCCGCTGTCGGCGTCGGCGTCGCCAGCGCGTCGGCGCGATCGCCCGGCGCCTCGAGCCGATCCGCGCCGCAGCTCGCGACGAACGCAAGGGCAAGCAGCGCAACATTTGCGCAACTTTGTCTGGTTCTCATGGTTATTCGCCGCAGAGGACCACGCGGCCCCTCGCAGCGCAAGGCGGCGGGGTGGCGTCCGGGGGCCGGCGCGTCATCGGCCCGACCGCGCATCGTCGCCTTCGGGCGCGCCGGATCCGGCTAGGTCGCACGAACCGGGCTGAGGCCTGATCCCCTGGACCCACGGAGCCGGCTCGCCCGGCCCGCTCCGTCGGGCGCACGGCGTGGCGCCGGCGTGGCAAGGACCTCGACGCCGACCCGATCCGGCGGCCGAGGCCATCCTCACGGGCGCGCGAGCGGGGGGGGCTGGCCCGGCGTCGCCCAGGCGAGGTCCGCCCTGCACTTGGCCGGGCCCCCCGCGGACAAGGAGTGTATGCTCGACCACTGACGCAGGGGGAGCACGAGGGGTCGGATCCGGCGGGCGGCCTCGGCGATCGCTTTGGTTCGGGGGAGAGAGACGGGGGCGATCGGGCGACGACATGGGGAGAGCACGCTCAGCTCGTGTCCTGGGGAGGGCATGCCGATGAGGGCAGACGACGCGGTTCGTGGGGCGGACGCTCGAGACGAAGCGGAAGGGCGCGTCGACGACGGCTTCTTCGAGCTGGCGCCGTTCGGCATCGTGTTTCAGGACGCCGAAGGCGCCATCACGTCGGCCAACCGGGCGGCCGAGCGCATCCTCGGCCTCTCGCTCGCGCAGCTCCAGCGGCGCACGTCGGTCGACCCGCGCTGGAGGGCAGTCCACGCCGACGGGTCGCCATTCTGCGGCGAGACGCACCCCGCCATGGTCGCGCTGCGCACCGGCGAGCGCGTCGAGAGCGTCGCGATGGGGGTCCACAACCCGGAGCGCGGGCGCGCCCGCTGGCTCGAGGTCAGCTCCGTTCCGATGTTCCGTGGGGGGGCATCGACCCCGTACTGCGTCTGCTCGACCTTCCTCGACGTCACGGCTCGCAAGCAGCTCGACGACGCGAAGGACTTCCTCGCCAGCGCGCCCTGGCACGCGGCCGGCGAGGACGTCTTCCGCTCCCTCGCGCGCTTCCTCGGCGAGCGGCTCGAGATGGACTTCGTGTGCATCGACCGCCTCGCGGGCGACGAGCTGAGCGCGGAGACCGTGGCGATCTGGACCGATGGCCGCTTCGACGACAACGTGTCCTACGCGCTCAAGGACACCCCCTGCGGCGACGTCGTCGGCAAGAGCGTGTGCAGCTTCCCGCGCGGCGTGCGCCACCTGTTCCCCGACGACGCCGTGCTGCAGGAGCTGAAGGCCGAGGGCTACCTCGGCGTGACGCTCTGGGGGTCGAACGGCCAGCCGATCGGGCTCATCGCCCTCATCGCGCGGACGCCGCTCGACGACTCGAGCCTCGCCGAGCGCACGCTCTCGCTCGTCGCCCTGCGCGCGGCGGCGGAGCTCGAGATCCGCCAGGCGGAGGCCGCCAGGCGCTTGAGCGCCGAGCGGCTCGAGAAGGCCTTCGGCGGCTCGCCTATCGGCATGGTCCTCGTCGCCCCGGACGGCCGCCTTCTGCGGGTGAACCAGGCGTTCTGCGCGATCGTCGGCTGGCCCGAGGCGGAGCTGCTGGGCATGGACTTCCAGGCCATCACCCGCCCCGACGACCTGGCCGGCGACCTGGCGCTCGTGGGCGACGTGCTCGCGGGGCGACGCTCGGGCTACCAGGTGGACAAGCGCTACCGCCGCAAGGACGGCGGCGAGGTCTGGACGCAGCTGAACGTCGGGCTCGTGCGCGACGCGCAGGGCGCGCCCTTGCACTTCGTGTCCCACGTCCAGGACATCAGCGAGCGCAGGAGGCGCGACCGCGAGCGCGCCATGACCGTCGAGGTGCTGGACATTCTCAACCGGGGCGAAGTGGCCGACGACGGCGCCGGCGGCATCCTCGCGGTCCTCCAGCGAGGGTTCGACATGGAGGCGGCGGCCATTCGGCTGGCCAATGGCGACGACTTCCCGTTCGCTGCCAGCCGCGGGTTCGCGGCGTCGTTCGTCGAGGCGGAGAACAGCCTCCTGCCCGTCGTTCGCGACGGTGACTCGGGCCGCGCCGCCGACGGTCGGCCTCTGCTCGACTGCACCTGCGGGCTGGTCGCGAGCGGGAGGACCGACCCATCGAACCCGCTCTTCACGCCCGGCGGCAGCGCCTGGACCAACGAAGCCCCCACGCTCCTCGACCTGCCGCCCGAGCAGGACCCGCGCCATCACCCGCGCAACCGCTGCATCCGCTCCGGCTACCGTTCGCTCGCGATCGTCCCGATCCGCACCGCGAGCCGCATCCTCGGGGTGCTCCAGATCAGCGACCGGCGGCCGGGGTGCCTGTCGCTCGACGGGGTCGCGTTTCTCGAGGGGGTCGCGTCGCGCATCGGCTTCGCGCTCGATCGCCAGCAGACCCACGCGCGCATCGAGGCGTCGCTCGAGCACCTGCGCCTCGCGCACGAGGCAGGCAAGACGGGGTCGTGGGAGTGGAACGTCAAGACGAACGAGAACGTCGGGTCACCCGAGCTCTACCGGCTCTACGGCCTCGAGCCGCGGACGGGCCCGGAGAGCTTCGACACCTGGCTCGCGCGGCTCCACCCCGACGACCGCGAGGCCGCCGTCGCGCAGGCGAACGACGCGGTGGCGCGGGGCGCTCAGCTCGACCTCGAGTGGCGGCTCGTCCGGCCCGACGGGGCGGTGCGGTGGCTGCTCTCGCGCGCCCATCCGACCTTCGACGCCGCCGGCACCCTGACGCACTATCTCGGCATCGCGATGGACATCACCGCGCGCAAGGAGGAGGAGGCCGAGCGGATCGGGCTCCAGGCGCAGCTTCAGCAGGCGAAGAAGCTCGAGGCGATCGGTCGGCTCGCGGGGGGCGTCGCCCACGACTTCAACAACATGCTCGGCGCCATCCTCGGCTACGCCGAGATGGCCCTCAGCGAGGTCGCCCCCGGGCTCCCGCTCCACGCGGACCTGCTGGAGATCCGCAAGGCGGCCCAGCGGTCGGCCGACCTCACGCGCCAGCTGCTGACCTTCGCTCGCAAGCAGCCCGTCGCCCCCAAGGCGCTGAGCCTGAACGACGCCATCGGCGGCATGTTCAAGATGCTCCAGCGCCTCATTGGCGAGAACATCAAGCTCGACTGGCACCCCACCGACGGGCTCTGGCTGGCCGAGGCCGACCCGTCGCTGCTCGACCAGATCCTCGCCAATCTCTGCGTCAACGCCCGCGACGCGATCGCGGACGTCGGCACGGTGGTCATCGAGGCCGTCAACGACGAGCTCGACGAGGCGTACTGCGACGCGCACGCCGGGTTCGCGCCGGGTCAGTACGTCCGGCTGTCGGTGCGCGACGACGGAGCCGGCATCCCGCCCGAGGCGATCGAGCACGTCTTCGAGCCCTTTTTCACGACCAAGGCGGTCGGGCAGGGGACGGGCCTCGGGCTGGCGACGGCGTACGGCGCGGTCCGGCAGCTGGGCGGGTTCATCCACGTGTCCAGCGCGCTCGGGGCGGGCGCGACCTTCACCCTGCACCTGCGTCGGCACGTGGGATCCCCCGAGGAGCGGGCCCGCGGCATCGAGGCCGCGGCGTCGACGCGCGGCCGGGAGACCGTCCTGATCGTCGAGGACGAAGGGGCGATCCTGCGCGTGGCGCGGCGCATCCTCGAGACGCAGGGCTACGTCGTGCTCGCCGCGGGAAGTCCGAGCGAGGCCCTCCGCGTCGCCTCCGATCACCCCGGGCCGATCGACCTCCTCGTCTCCGACCTGGTCATGCCCGGCATGAACGGCCTGGAGCTGTCGAGGCGCGTGCTCGAGCTCCGCCCCGGCCTGAAGCGCCTCTTCATGTCGGGGTACGCCGCGGAGGTCTTGCCCAACCAGGCCGCGCTGGCGACCGAAGCGGTGGCGGTGCTGCCCAAGCCCTTCTCGCGCGCCGAGCTGCTCGGGCACGTGCGCGCGGCGATCGACGCCGGCTGACGTCGCGCGTCCGCGGTGGGGCCTCGTCGCAGGGGCCCTGCCGTGCGTCGCCGTCGCCGCGACCGCTTCGGCTTCGCCCCGTTCGCGTGGCGGACGGATCGAGCCGCGGGGGCGAAGGACGCTCGGTCGGTGGCGCCCACGAGCCACGCCGCGCGTCGTCCGCTATGCTGCGATGCGCAATAGCTCGCCTCGCGGCCCCGCGGCGCGCTTTCGCCCGAGATCCCCATGGAACAAGTTCGCGCGACCACCGACCGGATCCGCAGCCTCAAGTCGATCGCCGCCTCGATGCACGAGGGCGCGATCCACACCCGGCTGATCCCCGAGGTCGACAAGATCCTCGCGCTGCCCGACGACCTCGCGACCGCGACAATCGGCGAGCGCGAGGCCGTCTCCCGGCAAGTCCGCGAGTACGAGCAGGCCTTCGACCGGCTCGGCTACACGCTGCTCGACCAGATCATGCCGCCGACGGGCGTCTCGCCGGTCTTCCGCATCGTGCAGGCCGCCGACGAGTTCAAGGCGAGCCTCGGGCAGCGGGTCGGCGCGCACGAGGCCGACGTGCTCACGCGCTACAGCCTCTCGATCGGCACGCCGCCGGTCACGAACGGCGTCAAATCCCTGCTCGCCCGCACGCTCTTCGGCGCCGAGCTCGACGCGCTCGCCGGGCACGTCGAGACGCTGCGCTGCGACCGGCGCGCGCTGTCGAGCCTCCTCGCCCACCTCGGGAGCCTCGTCGACGGGAGCCTGCACTACTCGACGGCGGCCGAGGAGAGGCAGTTCCTCGACGAAGCGAGCCGCTTTCTGAACTTCGAGGGCGCAAGCTTCCTCAACCGCGTCGTCATCACCGAGAGCCCCGAGCGCGTCACCGACCTGGTCTTGAACCACGTCTTCGACAAGTTCGGCACGATGACCGAGGTGCCCGTGCGCCTCGTCGCCGAGCCCGACCGCCTCGACGCGACGCTCGTCGCCGAGATGCAGGCGCACCCGAACGTCGTCTTCGTCGCGCCCGTCACGCGCATCCCGCACGCCCTCTTCCGCGACGAGCCCCACGGCTTCACGGGCCTGCTCGGCCGCCTCCTGCTCGTCGACGTGTCGACCCGCGCGCGCCGGTCGAACACCACCATCGTCTACACGCTGTTTCCGCACGTCGCGCGCACGCTCCGCAACATCCAGACGAGCCTCTCGGGGCGCCCCGCCAACACGCAGCAGACCCTGCGCCGCATCCTCGAGGGCTTCTCCGCCGGCGCGCTCGGCGAGATCCGGGGCGCCCTCGACGCCCGCATCGGCGAGCTCGACGCCTCCGGCGCGTTCGACCCGACCGTCGAGCGCCTCCGCGCGCACGAGTGGCAGCGCGGCGCGTTCTTCGACGCGCTCGCGCTCGTGAAGCTCCGCCGCGCGGCAGGGTTCCTCGAGACGGTCGCCTCGGGCAGCGACGACGACCTCGCGCGGCTCGGATCGACCCTGCGCGAGGGCCTTGCGCGCGACTGGATGCGCTACTTCTACGCCGGCCTCGACCCGGCCACGTACCGCGCCGCGATCCTGCCGGGCGGCGGGCGCGGCGCGCTCCGGCTCGTCGCGGACTACCACCGCGAGCGCGTCCGCGAGGAGGTCTCGCGCTTCCGGCGCGAGGAGCTCGCGGCGTGCCGTGATCGGCTCGAGGCGCTGAAGAGCGAGCTCGCGATCCCCGCGTCGAGCTCCGACGAGATCGAGGCCGCGATCCGGCAGTCGAACCTGCGCGCGCTCTCGCCGACGCAGTGGACGCCGAGCGGCGAGGCCGCGACGCGCGGCGAGTACCTCACGAAGACGTTCACCTACCGCGTCGCCGATCTCGCCGGCCGCCTCGCCAAGCGCACCGCGCACGAGGTCGACCGCGCGGCCTTCGGCAACGTGACGGGCGGCCTCGCGGCCCGGCTCAAGAGCGCGATGGGCAAGGCCGGCCTCGGCGCGCTCCACACGCACCTCGAGGGCAAGGTCGTCGATCGCGCGCAGGGCATGGACCGGCAGCTCCGCCTGACCGCGCTCGGCCCCGTGCAGGCCGCGCTCCGATCGGCGCTCGCCGCGGCCGAGGACGTGAAAGGCGACCTCGACCCCGTGGCGCTCGGCGAGGTCGAGGCCGTGCTCCACGTCGTCGAGCGCGAGAGCTTCTACCCGACGCTGATCCTCCCCCAGATGTCGTGGAGCTACGGCGACGTCTTCCCCGAGAAGGACTTCCCCCGCGCGGCGACCATCCGCGTGCCGCTCAACGCGCGCTACGAGATGGACCCGGACGCGCTGCTCGAGAGGCTCGAGCGCCTGCGCTACGCGTTCCGCCGCTTCCCCGAGATCTTTCGGCTCTTTTGCCGGAGCATGCTCGTCGTCGTCAACAGCCCGCACAACCCGACCAGCGTCGTCTGGCGGCGCGAGACGATCCTGAAGCTCTTGCAGATCGCCGGCGAGTACGACCTCGTGATCTGCGACGACGACAGCTACCACCGCGTGCTCACGAAGGGTCAGAAGGCGCGCGAGGGCGACAGCTCGGTCGCGCAGATCTACGAGCAGCACAAGGCGCACCTGCCGAACCCGGTCCGCATCCACACCGTCGGCGCGACGACCAAGGCGCTCCAGGGGTCGGGCGATCGCACGGGCCTCTTGCACTCGAACGACCCGGCCGCCATCGCGTTCGCGGAGGACCACGCCTCGCGGCCGCACCTGATGTCGCTCTACATCACGCAGCTGAAGCTCGAGTCCGGGCTCGCGGTGAAGCGCTACACGGCCGAGCTCGGGCGGCTCGCCGCCGACCTGCTCGCGCCGACGTCGGCCACGCCGCCGTGGGAGGGCCTGAAGGCGATGCTCGAGCGCGAGCTCGCCGGCATGCGCGACGAGCGATCGCCCGTGATCGCCTTCGAGACGCTGCTCGAGGGCTACGAGGAGCTGCTCCGCCTGCGGCAGCGCGGCGCGACGCTCGCGAACCTCTCCTCGGCGGTGAGCGACCTCGTCCGCAAGCTCAAGCTCCTGCGCCTCGAAAAGCGCCTCTGCGAGGACGTCGAGCAGCGCGTGCGCGCCTTCGACCGCGCCCGGCGCGCCGCGCTCCCCGACCGCGAGCACATCCCGCCCGAGGGGGCGTTCTACGCATGCGTGCGCCTCTGCCCGCCGGGCGACGAGCGCGGCACAGCCGAGTTTCTCGCAGCGATCGCGCGCCACCGCAAGGTCGACGTCACCTGGGCCGGGCGCGGCTTCGTGCGCCTGTCGCTCGGCGGCAACCTGCCGGGCGACGCCGCCGGCTACGATCGCTTCTCGAAGGCGATCGAGGTCTACCTCTCGCTGCTCGCGCGGTACTGGGATCGCTTCGAGGCGATCGGCCGCGACCCCGCCCGCCTCGACGCGCTGTTCACGCCCGAGGGCGTGACCCCGACGGCCGCGATGCTCTCGGACCTCGCGCCGCTCGTCGCCGCGCACCCGAAGAAGCCGAAGGCGCTCGCGATGCCAGTCGAGGCGAGCGAGCGCGGCATCGTCTACTGCATCGAGGAGGGCCGATCCGTCGCCGACAAGGTCTTCGTCGCGACGCACCGCTGCGAGACGGTCGACGAGCTCGTCAAGAGCCGCACGTTCCGCGTCGTCTACCGGCGCCTGCTGCGCAAGGCGATCCGCAAGCTGCCCGCGCTCTCCGATCTCGGCTTCGATCGGGCCGAAAACCAGTACGGGCCGCTCGCGTGCATGGCCGCGTACCACGACCGCCAGCTCATCGACGACGTGTTCCGTCAGGTGCTCGCGGGGCTCTACCGCGAGTGGCACGGCGCGGGCCTCTTCAAGGTCCTGCTCGCCGACCTGCACGCCCTCGATCACGCCGAGAAGGTCGCCGCGCTCTCGGGCATCGATCGCCGCGTGAACGACCTCGTGAGCGAGCTCATGCACGCCTTCGACGCGGACCGGTCGGGCGTCCCCGCGCACTCGTCGTTCGCGATCGGCTGCGAGGTCCTCACGGGCGTGCGAGCGCACGAGGCGCTCCCGGCCTACCTCCGCCCCGTCGTCGGGGGCACGGCGTTCGCGGGCGCGACGGCCGCGCTCGACGCGAAGCCCTCCTACGTCACGGGCGCCGCCAAGCGCGTGGCCGACTACCGCTACGGCTTCACGCGCCGCGACGGCGACGGATCGGACGGCAAGCCGCCGCTCGCGTTCTTCCAGCGCCGCCTCGCGATGTTCGCCGAGCGCGCCGACCTCTCGGACTACCTCTGCAAGGCCGAGCAGGTCGGCCCGTTCCGCATGCTCGTGGTCATGCACAAGTCCTGCTTCCACCTGATCAGCGACGAGCTGCGCCTCTTTCCGCAGATCGAGGAGGTGCAGCTCCGGCAGAACCTCGACCTCGCGGCGTGGGACGGCGTGATGCTCTTCGGCGTCCCGATCACGGTGATGGGCGAGAGCTACCGCACGGGCTACGTGCTCGACCGGCTGCTCGACGGCCGCCTCTTGCCGACCGCGTGGGTCGCGCGCGAGGACGCCACCGACTACGTCGGCTTCTTCAAGAAGACGCTGCTCACGCTGCACAACGAGCGCGTGAAGGCCCTCGGCGGCATGCCCGTGCACGGATCGATGACCACGCTCACGTTCAAGAACGGCCTGCGCAAGACGCTCGTGTTCAGCGCCGACAGCGGCACCGGCAAGAGCGAGACCATCACCGCGATGATGGAGCAGGTCATCAACTCGGACGGCCCCGCCGCCGAGCTCTCGCGCGTCGACATCCTCTCGGGCGACATGCTCTCGCTCTGGCGGGGCGAGGACGGCCAGATCTACGGCTTCGGCACCGAGACGGGCGACTTTCTCCGCCTCACCGACATCACCGAGTCGTGGAAGGCGCGCTTCGGCGATCTCCTCGAGCGCGGCAGCTACTCGAACCTCGACCACGCGAAGAACCCGCGCGTCACCATCCCGGGGATCTGCGACGCGAAGAAGCTCCTCTCGCCGACGCGCGTGAACTGCTTTTTCTACATCGACAACTACTCGAAGCCCGCGGCCTCGGCGGTCGAGACGTCCGACGACCCGGACCACATCCTGCGGCACGTGCTCGTGCGCGGCCTGCGCAAGAACAAGGGCACGAGCGGCGATCAGCCGAGCCTGCGCGCGGGCCTCGAGATCGCCGGCAAGAGCGCGATCGTCAGCCGCTTCGGCCACGCGATAGACGAGCTGCTCGACTGGCAGGAGCGCACGATCGGCGGCGTCGCGAGGACGTGCCTCTGCTACCGCGACGGGGCCGACGACGTCTTCAAGGCCGCCGAGGTCGTCGCCTCCGCGTTCCGCGGCCAGCGCTTCGAGGAGGGCGGCAAGGCGCACGTCATCGATCACGTCGACTACGACGTCGTCGAGAACGTCTACCGCCTCCGCACGATCGAGGGCGCGCGCGTCGTGCTCGATCGCGAGGTCTACGACCAGATCTACGAGCCGATCGTGGGCACGTTCTGCGGCAACCCCTTCGTCGACCCCGAGGGCATGGACCGCGTGCTCGAGACGTTCGCGGCCACGATGCGCCCCGCGAAGGTGCAGACGGGCGTGCTCAAGACGCAGCTCGCGCGCGACGGCTACTCGTTCGCGGGCCCGGCGAACGCGGCGCGCGACATCGTCCGGTTCCTCCTGCAAGACGAGGAGGTGAACGCCCGCTTCCAGCGCAACAAGAACAAGGTCCAGCGCGCCATGGAGCGCACCTTCGCGGGCGTCCTCGACCCGGGCACGAACCTGCCCGTCGAGCTCGAGGGCATGAACCTGCTGCTGCTCGAGGCGCACGAGTCCACGCACGTGGCCTTCTGCGATCTCGACGGCGCGACCTTCACGCTCTCGACGCCGCACTACCGGTTCCAGCCCGAGGGCGAGGGGCCGCGGCCGTTCGTGCCGGCGCTCGCGCTGCCGGAGATCGTCGAGACGATCCGCGACATCTGCTCGAACCCCGACCACGACCTCGGCCTGCGCGAGCTGTCGGCCGACCTCTGGGAGTACGACGCCATACGCCACTGGCGCAGCCCCGAGGAGCTCGTCTACCAGGTGCTGCTCGTCGACGGCGTCGTGACGCTCGGCTCGTCCGAGCGCGAAATCGCCCGGTTTCCGGCCGAGATCCGCAAGGCCGCGATGGTCGCCGAGCGCCTCGCGCGCGCGCGGCCGAGCGGCGCGGCGCGCTGACCCGCAGCCCCTCAGGTCTCGCGCGTCATCTCGACCATCGTCCGCCGGAACCCGAGCCGCGCGAACAGCGCCTGCGCGGCCTCGTTCGCCTCGGCCACGTGCAGCACGACGCGCGACGCGCCCTTGTCGCGCAGGGCGCCGACCACCGCGTCGACCAGCGCCGAGGCCACGCCGCCGTGGCGCTCGCCGTCGTCGACCCAGAGGTCGTGCAGCGCGCCGCACGCGTCGAGCAGCTGGTTCCAGTCCCGGTCCTCGAGGCGCCCGTAGGCGTAGCCGACGAGCCGATCGCCGCGCGCGGCCACCAGCAGGACGACCTCGGGCCGGTCGATCTCCTTGGCGAACCACCAAGCGTAGCCCTCGGTCACGTGCTCCGGCACGAAGAAGCGCGCGCCGTCGAAGGCGTGGTGCAAGTGCACGAGCTTGGCGGCCAGCGCGGCCACGGCCGGCAGCTCGTCGCGGCGCGCGGGGCGGATCTCGAGGGTGGCGTCCATGGGGCGACGGTAGCGTGCCTCCGGGCGCGCGGCTCGGATCACCCGAACCGCACCGCCGACACGACCGCGCCGAGCACGGTGTCGCGCAGCACGACCTCGCCGCGATCGTCGCCGGCGGCGCCGGCCGCGACGTGCAGCGGGATCAGGTGCTCCTCGCGCGGGTGGCACGCGAGGGCCGCGGGGGCCTTCCGCCACGCGGTGATCGCGGCGTCGCGCTCGCGCGGCTCGGCGGCCACGGCGCCCGCGAGCCAGGCATCGAACTGCGTGGACGCGGCGAGCCCCGTGCCCGTCAGGAAGCCGCGCAGGTCGTGGTAGCTGTTGCCGCTGCCGACGATCAGCACGCCTTCGTCGCGCAGGGGCGCGAGAGCGCGGCCGATCGCGAGGTGCGCCGCGGGGTCGAGCGTGCGCACGAGCGACAGGGCGACCGTGGGGATCTCGGCCTCGGGGAACGCGACCTTGAGCGGCACGAAGACGCCGTGGTCGAAGCCGCGCGCCGCGTCGCCCGCGCTCTCGAGGCCGGCGCCCGAGAGCAGCGCCCGCACGCGATCGGCGAGCGCGGGATCGCCGGGCGCGGGCCAGGTGAGCGCGTACGTCTCGGGGGGAAAGCCGTGGTAGTCGAAGATCAAGGCCGGCGCGGCGCCGGTCGTCACCGTCGCCCGTCGCTCCTCCCAGTGGGCCGAGACGACGACGATCGCCCGCGGTCGGTCGGGCAGCGTGGCCGGCCACGCGCGCAGCCACGCCGCCAGGCGGTCCCACGTGTCGGCGGGGCCCATCGTCCAGGGCATGAAGAAGCACGGGCCCCCGCCGTGGGGGAGGTAGTAGGTGGGCATTCGACGGGTGGACATGGGCGCTCCTCGCCGCGGCGTCGGGCGGCCCCGCGTCGCGCGACGTGAACCATCGCACGTTCCGCGCCCCGCGATATCCGGCGGGCTCGCCCCCGCCTCGAGGCGACCGGCGCGCGCCCGCCGCCGAATCCTCGTGACGCCCCCGCCAGGCGGGCGAACATGCGAGACATGCTCCCGCGCGCGATCTCGCTCACCGGTGTCGTCGGCCTCGTCGGTCTCTTCGGCCTCGCGCTCGCGGGCTGCTCCGCGGAGGCGGTCGACGGCGAGAACGTCGGCGAGGTCGAGCTCGCGTCGAAGCCTGCCTGCGAGCCCGCGACCACGCTGCTCGGCATCGACATCGCGAGCTACCAGCACGACGCGCCGATCGACTGGGCGACGGTCGCGAAGAGCCGCCGCTTCGTGATCGTGAAGGCCACCGAGGGCACCGGGTACACGAACAAGTACTGGGCCGACGACGTGAAGCAGGCCCGGGCGGCGGGGATGATCGCCGGATCGTACCACTGGCTGCACTACTCGACCTCGGGCGCCGCGCAGGCGCAGCACTTCCTCGACTCGGTCGGCGGCACCGTGCCCGACGGCGATCTGCCGCCGATGCTGGACGTCGAGGAGACCAACGACGCGGCGACCAAGGCCGAGCGCGTCGCGGTCATGAAGGACTGGCTCGACACGGTAGAGAAGGCCATCGGCCGCAAGCCGATGATCTACAGCGGCAGCTGGTACTGGGGCAGCTACCTCGGGTCGCCGCTCGGCTACGGCGGCGTCTACCCGATGGCGTGGTCCTATTACAACCCGGATTGCCCCACGATCCCGGACGATTTCCCCGGCATCACCATCTGGCAATACAAGGGTGGCGGCGGCATCACGCCGGGCATCGCGGGCGACTGCGACCAGGACAAATTCTACGGCGACCTTGCGGCGCTCCAGGCGCTCGCGGGCGGCGGCGCGGACTTCGCGGGCAAATCGCTCGGGATCAGCGGCCAGAGCTATCCGATCGTCTCGAAGGGGGCGGTCACGGTCGAAGAGGGCCAGACGGTCACCGGCTGGGTGAAGCTCGAGAACGTCGGCAAGAAGACGTGGAAGCCCGGCGAGGTCTGGCTCGCTCCGATTCCGCGCGACGACCCGAGCTCGTTCCACGCGCCGTCCTGGAAGAACGATCACCGCATCTCCACGGTGAAGGCCGACGTCCCGCCCGGCGCGGTGGGCGAGTTCGAGCTCGACCTCACCGGGCGCGGCGTGGGCGACTCCATCGTGAGCCTCGGCTGGGTGGCCGAGGGCGTCACCTGGTTCGCGGACGCGCCCAAGGGCGGCGGGCCGCCGGACGGCTACTTCGCCGTCGCGGTGAAGGTGACGAAGTCGACCCACTCGGGCGCCGGCGGCGCGGGAGGCGCGGGCGGCGAGGGCGGCGGCACCGCGACGACCACGACCAGCTCGACAAGCGCGACCGGGTCCGGCGGCGCGGAGCCCGGCGCGGGGGGCGCTCCGGCGCTGCCGGACTACGAGACGCCGAGCGCGCCCGCGGACGCGGGGTGCAGCTGCCGCGCGGCGGGGCGGGGCGGGCCGGAGGGCACGGGCGCCGCGGCGCTCGGCGCCTTCGCGGTCGCCGTGGTCTTCGCGCGACGGCGATCGCGGCGCGGGTCGGCCACGGTCCGCGCCCGCGCCTTTCGCCTGCGCCTCGCGGCGTAGGCGCGGGCGCGCTACCTTGCCCCGGTGAGCCGATCGCCGTCGCCTTCCCCGCCCTCGCGGCGCGCCGGCGCGCGCGCCCTGTCGCGGGGCGCGGCGGCGATCGCGATCGCGGCCCTGGTCGTGCCGCTCGCCTCGCTCGGGGGCGCCGGCGACGCGGCGGCCGACGGCAAGCGCGGCGCCTTCGACGCGGGCTGTCGCGTGCAGCCCCCGCAGAAGTTCCTCGAGCGGCGATCGTTTGTGAAGGACCGCATCCTCGACCGCAAGAAGCACGACCGCGCGCTCCGCTACCTCGCCGAGCACTACGGCAACGCGGGCGACGCGCTCACGACGCGCTACAGCTCCGACCCGGCGTACTCGCACAAGACGAGCGTCGAGTTCATGGGGCTGCCCATCTCCGTGCACGAGGCCGTCGCCCCCGCGCTCGCGTGCGTCGAGAAGTACGTGCGGCGCCAGTGCGGCGGCCGATCCCGCTACACGCCGAAGGCGATCGGCGGATTCCGCACCCAGGACACCTACCGCGACGTCGAGGTGTCAAACCACATGCTCGGCATCGCGATCGACATCGACCCCGGCCGCAACCCGTGCTGCAAGTGCGTCGAGCCCTGGCCGAGCCACCCGCTCTGCCGCGTGAAGGCCGTCAAGCCCGAGCAGCGGGCGGCGCTGCCGCGCTGCTGGATCGCCGGCTTCGAGCGCTTCGGCTTCGACTGGCTTGGACACGACGCGCTCGAGGACACGATGCACTTCGAGTTCCTCGGCGACCCGGACCGCATCACGCGCTGACCGGCGGCGGGGCGCCAGGCGCGGGCTGGAGCGCCTCGTACGCCGCGAAGAACGCCGCGCTCTCGGCCGGATCGGACGAGAGCGTGCGCGCCCAGTGGCGCGACAGGCGCAGGTAGTCGGCGAGCGACAGGCCGCGCGCTGCGATCGGGGCGGCCGGCCCGCCCGACCGCTGCACGTCGACGACGATCGCAGCCCACGCGCGCGCGTCCGTCGGCGGCAGCGGCGCGAGGGCGTCCTGGGCTCGGCAGAAGGCCTCGGAGTACGCGTGGGTCAGCGTCGCCGCCTCGGGGTGCGCGCGCGCCTCGTCGCCCATGCGCCCCGTCCAGTGGATCGTGGCGAGGGTCCACGTCGCCGGGTCGACCGCGTGCGCGGCGAGGACGTCGGCCGCGCCTCGGTCGCCCTCGGCGATCGCCGCCGAGATCGTCGCGTGGCGAGCGAGCGACACGCCGCCCGGGGGAGCGGCGTCGCCGCGGGGAGGATCGGAGTCTCCGCGCATGCGCCGATCATCGTCGGGCGAGGCCAGGGCCACAAGGCGGATTGCCAGGCTCGGCGCGGCGTGCGACCTTCGGCGTGTGACCGCGCGCGCGTTCGGCGAGGGGGACTGTCGCCCGTGGATCGACGCGACCGCGCCCGTCGCGATGGACGACGTCGGCGGCCTCGGGCTGGCCGCGTACGCCGCGATCGCGGTGCGCGTGGGCGCCCGCGTGGAGGCGCGCGCCGACGTGCTCGCCTCGGCCGGGCTCGACGAGGCCGCCTGGGCGGTGGTCGAGCCAATCTGGCTGTTGCGCCTCGCGGCGGCCGCGCAGCGCGGTGACGCCGCGGTCCTCGGGGCGTGGGACGCGGCGACGACGGCGGCGCAGGACGCCCTGGCCTGCGGGCCGATCCCGTCGTTCGAGGCGTGGGCGGACCTCCTGGCCGCGATCGAGGCCGGCGACGACCCGGCCGAGGCGATCGCGCGAGGGGGCCTGTCGCTGGCCGGGTTCGCGCGCGCGCAGCGGGCGTACGGCGCGCGGATCGGGGCGGATCCGGGGCTCTTCGACGCGCTGCGCGCCCGCGTGGCGGACCGCCTCGAGGCCCGGCGCGCGGCGCGGACCGGCTGAGGCTACGGCGCGCGCAGCGCGATAGCGCCGCGGCCGGGACCATCGGAGTGCGCCGCGACGATCGCGACGTCGCTCGGCGCGCACGAGGTCTGCCAGCGGACGGCCGCCATGGCCACGAAGACTCCGACGCTCGCGGCGCCGAGGTCGCCCGTCACGAGAGCGGGCTGTTCGTGGACGACCCCGGGCGCGAGCGCGGGCGCGAGGCGGGCGGCGACGAACGCCCACTCGTCGACGCGGTGGCGCTCGTCGACGACGTCGGTGACGACCCAGCCGACGCGGCCGGCCGCGGGGCCGAGGGGCGCGACCGCGCGCGAGGCCGCCCGGGTCATGCCGACGGCGAGGCAGGGATCGCTCGCGCCCCAGGGGGCGGGCTCGTCCTCCGTGGCCGCCGAAAGGACGGCGGCGAGCGGGGGCGGGCCGCCCGGCGCGCGGGAGCGAGCGACGAGCGCGAAGCCCGCGCCCTCCCCGGGGAGGAAGCCATTCTCCGTCGCGGTCCCGTGCAGGCGCCGCTCGTCGTCGAGGGCCTCGAGCGTGTCGGGGTCGAAGTACGAGTCGACGCCGCCCACCAGGACGGCGACGGCGCCCTCGTCGAGCAGCGCGATCGCGTGCTCGAACGCGGCCACTCCGCCCGCGCGACCCCCGGCCACGACCCGCGATCGCGCCGGGTCGATCGGGACGCCGGCGTGCGCCGCGAGGGCCGGGACGAGCTCGTCGGCGAGGCGCGGATCGGCGCCCGGCCGGCGCGCGTCGGGCGCCGCGACGACGAGCGGCAGCGCGATCGCGGGCCC
>CAIVJW010000064.1 GCA_903906315.1 uncultured delta proteobacterium
ACGGACGATGGAACGAATCTCAGTGACGATGCAGCCTCTTGCCTGCGAGACGCGCCTGCTGGTGATGGCGGGGCGGCACGAGTTGATGCGAGCGGTCTTGGGCCCTGCGACGGCGGGGCACCCGCGTGCGGCGGCGACGCGGCTGGAGGGGCTGTCGCTGTGGCACCAGCAGGCCCTCTCTGTTGTTGACGGCGCGAACGCGGCCGGTGACGAGCCGGGAAGCCGTCCGGGTGGCGGCGGCCGGGGTTCGGGCGGGAACGCGGTGGAGGTGGATTCGGGCTTGTCTTGCTTACGCGCAGAGCTTCGCGACCGGCGAGGTGGTGCGAGCCGGCGGGGCTGGTAGCGAGCGCAGCGAGCGTGTGCAAGGTGAAACCATCGAGCGAGGCGCAGGGCGGCTCGTCGAGGGACAGCGCGCACGCCGGCGCGGGGGAGGGCCCCCCGGCGGAATGGTGAGCCAGGCGTCTTCAGCCCTTCTCGTCGAGCGCGCACGCGACGGACGGAGCGAGCTCGAGCAGAACCGGCGACGTGCCGCGCGGCCGGAGAGACGGACCGCGCGCTGGGCCCATATCGGCGACCCTGCCACGCATCGCCCCGAGGCTCGGGCGCTGGTCACCGCGCCGCCTTCCCCCGCGCCGCGCGCCGACGTCGTCGAGCCGGGCCCGCGTCCGTGGACGCTCGACTCCCTCGGCACTCCAGCCACGCATCAGTTCTATCGCGGGTCGGGCTCGTCGAGGACCCCGGTGACCTGGTCCTGACGCAACCAGCAGTGGCCAGAGCCGGCCTCGACGGCGGGATGGCGGACGTCGTCTTCGGTCACTCGGACGAACGTCCTCCCTCCGAACCGCTGATATCCGACGAGCGCGTCATCCACGAGCCGGTAGAAGACGGTGCCCTTGGGAAATCGCGCCGTGCGCTTGCCGGGGTCGACGACATCGAGTCGAACCTCGGCATTCGCGACGATGAGCTTCACGTAGCCCGTATACTCACCCTCGACTCGACGCGCCGCCGCGACGATCGACGGGCAACCCTTCATCTCCGCCCCCCAGGCCGCGTAGGCGCGGGTCATCTCGGCGCGATATGCCGCCTTCTGCGCCGACGACACGACCTGGTCGTCCAGCGCCAGCAGCTTCTCGAGCTTCTCGCCGTCCATCGCGTGGCGGATGCACATGTGTCGAATCTGCTCCGTCCGCTTCTCTTGCGCCTCGTCGAGCGCGGTCCAGGCACGCTGGCGCTCTGCCGCGGCCGCCTTGTAGGGGTTCGCGCCCGAGTAGCCGGCCACGGTCGCCCAAGCAGCCGACCTGTTCTTCGCCGACTTCGAGGCATCCGCGTCGGCGCGCTTGGCGACCTGCAGCAGCCGGAGCAGCTCGACATCGGCGCTCGCGAGGGCGCCCGAGGGCACGACGTCGCTCGCCGAGGTCACCGTCGGGAGCGCCGCCAGTTGCCCGAGCCCGCCACCGAACGCCGTCGCCGGCTCCGAGCCGGCCTTGCCAGCGGCGGGCGGAGCGGGCGCCGGTTCGGTCGGGGCCCGCGCGGCGGTCGCGGCGCTCGACGGCGCGCTCGCGGCTCCGTCCACCCCCCCAACC
>CAIVJW010000065.1 GCA_903906315.1 uncultured delta proteobacterium
CCGCCCGCGCCGCCCTGGCCCGTCGCGGTCGCGCCGCCCGCGCCCCCGGATCCCGTCGTGACGCCGCCGCCCGCGCCGGTCCCGGTCGCGCTCGACGTCGACCCCGACGCCGTGTTGCCCGCGCCGACCGTGGTCGTCTCGCCGCCGCAGCCCGCGCCGACGATCCCCACCGCGCCGAACGCGCCCGCGATCACCGCGGTGCCGAGGCCGTTCCACTTGCCACCCGTCATGTGAGCTCCTCCGCGGCAGCCCATCCCCGCGGCGCCGCAGGGGCCGATGCTAGCCGAGGCCGGTCGACCGTGCGGGCCGGCGAGCGGCGGCGCGATCGAACAAGACGGCCTCGACGGGCTCGGTCGATCCGTCACGACGAGGCGGGTCGAGCACCGATCCCGAGGAGGGAGCGCCTCGGATCGTGAGGCGCAAGGGCCGCGCGCCGGCGGTGCTACCGTGCGAGGGCCGCATGCCGCCGCTGCCCGACGACCTCGACGAGACCCTGCGGCGCCGCCTCGCGACGCTGCTGCCCGAGGCCGCGACGCTGCCGCGCAACCCGCGGTCGACCGTCGAGCCGCCCCGCCACGACACCGACGACGCGACGCGGCGCGCGCTCGAGGCCTTCGAGACGCTGAGCGCCTCGGTGCGCGCGCGCAGCCAGGAGGTGATCGAGCTCGGCGAGGTGATCGGCGAGGGCGGCATGGGCGTCGTGCGCCTGGGCACGCAGCTCGTCCTCGGCCGCAAGGTGGCCGTCAAGACGCTGCGCGAAGGCGCGCACGATCGGTCGCGGACGCTCGACCTGCTGCGCGAGGCGTGGACCACCGGCGCGCTCGAGCACCCGAACGTGGTGCCGATCTACGACGTCGGCACCGACGAGCACGGCGGCCCGATGGTCGTGCTCAAGCGCATCGAGGGCGTGCACTGGGGCGAGCTGATGCACGACCCGGCCGCGATCGGCGCGCGCTTCGGCGCGAAGGACGCGCTCGAGTGGAACGTGCGGATCCTCGTCAGCGTCGCGAACGCGCTCGCGTTCGCGCACAGCCGCGGCATCGTTCACCGCGATCTGAAGCCCGAGAACGTCATGGTCGGCAGCTTCGGCGAGGTCTACCTGCTCGACTGGGGCCTCGCCGTGACGACGCGCGACGACGACGCCCGCCTGCCGCGCGCCGCGGACGCGAAGGACCTCGCCGGGACGCCGAGCTACATGGCGCCCGAGATGCTCGGCGGGCAGGCCGATCGCATCGGGCCGCGCACGGACGTCTACCTCGTCGGCGCCGTGCTCTTCGAGATCCTGACGGGCGCGCCGCCGCACGACGGGCCGACGATGCAGGCGATCTTCGCGAGCATCGCCCGATCCGAGCCGCCGATCGGCGACGGCGTCGCGCCCGAGGCCGCGCGCATCGTGCGGCGCGCGATGGCGCGCGAGCCGGAGGACCGGCACGCGAGCGTCGAGGCGTTGCGCGCGGATCTCGAGGAGCTGCTGCAGCACCGCAGCTCGCGGGCCCTCGCCGCGCGCGCCGACGCGAGCCGCGCGGCGCTGGTCGCCGCGATCGCCGAGGACGCGCCCGAGGACGAGCTCTACGATCTGCTCGGCGAGTGCCGCTTCGGCTACCGCGCCGCGCTCGCGTCCTGGGAGGGCAACCCGGAGGCGCAGCGCGGGCTCGCCTCCGCGCTGACGGCGATGGCCGAGCACGCGCTCGCGGCCGGCGACCCGCACGGCGCCGGGCGGCTGGTCCGCGAGCACCCGAGCCGGCCCGAGGACCTCGCGCGGCGCATCGAGGCGGCGGCGCGCGATCGCGACGCCGAGCAGCAGCGGCTCTCGGCGCTCGAGCGGCAGCTCGACCCCGGCCCCGGCGCGCGCACCCGCGTCTACATCATCGCGATGATGGGCGCGCTCTGGGTCGTCGTGCCCGCCGCGAGCGAGCTGCGCGGCGTGCCGCCGACCTACCCGGAGATGGTCCTCTTCCTCGCGGTGATGATCGCGCTGCTCGCGGGCTTCGGCGTGTGGGCGCGCGAGTCGCTCGGTCAGACGCTCGTGAACCGGCGCGCGGCGAGCACGCTCGTGTTCGTGCTGCTCACGCACGTGGTGCTCGACCTCGCGGGCTGGGCGACCGACCTCCCGGTGCGGACGACGATGACGACCTTCCCGGTGCTCTGGGCGGCCGCGATCGGCACGCTGAGCCTGTGGTTCGAGCCGCGCCTCTGGCCGAGCGTCGGGCTCGCGCTCGGCCTCGCGGTGTTCGCGATGCGCTGGCCGGACCACATCTCCGGCGGCATCGCGGCCTTCGACCTGCTCTTCGTCGCGAACGTCGCGTGGGCGTGGCTGCCGCGCGAGGACCTGGCGCAGGCCGAGCGCGAGGTGCGCCGCTTCGTCGAGGCGCGGCGGCGCGCGATCGACAAGCGACGGCGCCGCCTCGCCCGCCAGCTCCGGCCGAGCTCGTCGGCGTAGGTCGCCTCGTGACCCCTCGGGCGGCGACGCCCCGCGCGCGGGCGATCGCGCCTCGGGCCGCCAGCACCCGGGCGATCCGGCGCCGCGGGCCCAAACCGGTTGCCAGGCGGGGACCCGTCGCCTAGGACGACGCTCGCGCGCGATGACCCAGGACGAGCCCAGCCCGAATCCGATGCCCGCGCTCGGCGCGCGGCGCTTCCTGTTCGTGACGGGCAAGGGCGGCGTCGGCAAGACCACGGTCTGCGCGGCGCTCGCGATGAAGCTCGCCGCGCGCGGCCAGCGCGTGCTCATCGCGATGTGCAACACGAAGGAGCGCCTGTCGGCGATCCTCGGCACGCGGCCGATCAAGGACGAGATCGCCGAGGTGTCGCCCAACGTGTGGGCGGTGAACATCTCGCCCGAGCGCGCGCTCGAGGAGTACGGCGGGATCGTGCTGAAGGTCCGCGCGATCACGCGCGCGGTCTTCGACAACCGGTACACCAAGGCCTTCTTCCGCGCGGTGCCCGGCCTCTACGAGTGGGCGATCCTCGGCAAGGCGTGGTGGCACACGACCGAGCTGCTCGCCGACGGGTCCAACCGCTTCGACGTCGTGCTCCTCGACGCGCCCGCGACGGGCCACGGGCTCGACATGCTGCGGGTGCCCAAGGTCATCCTCGACGTGGTCCCGCCCGGCGTGCTGCGGCGCGACGCGGAGGCGGCATGGGGCATGTTCCGCGATCCGGCGCAGAGCGGCGTCCTCGTGGTGACGCTGCCCGAGGAGATGCCGGCGACCGAGACGATCGAGCTCGTGGGCGCGATCCGCGACGAGCTCGGGCTGCCGGTCGTCGGCCTCGTGATCAACGGCGTGCTGCCGGCGCTCTTCAGCAAGGTCGAGCGCGACGCGCTGCTGCACGACCACGGGCTGCTCGACGTGGCCGCGCCGAGGCGCACCGCGGGCACCGGCGACAGCGCGATCGTGGCCGGCGCGCGGCGCGCGGCGCGCGAGGCGGTGCAGGCCGAGAGCCTCGCGCGGCTCGAGCGGTCGCTCGACCTGCCGATGGTGCGGCTGCCGTTCCTCTTCGACGAGGCGTCGACGGTCGCGGGGACGCGCATCCTCACCGCCAAGCTCTGAGGCGGGCGTCGGGGCGCGAGGCCGCGGCGGCCGCTACGGTGCGGGCGTCGGCAGGACCGCGCTCGCGGGCGCGGCCTTCGGGCGCGGCGGCGGCGCCACCCAGCCGCAGGCCTTGCAGCGGGGCTGGGCGATCAGCGCGCGGATGCCGATCTCGAACAGCGCCAGGACGAGCGCGGCGCCCCCACCCACGATCGGATCGACGGCGATCGCCGCTGCGCCGCCGAGGACCAGCGGCGCGACGATCGCGATCGCGACGAGCGCGACGCGCCGCGGGCCGACGGCGGCCGCGCGCACGAGGTCGCCGCCGCAGCGCCCGCATCGCCGCAACGATCGACCTGCGTCCCAGCCGCAGCTCGCGCAGAGCGGCGCCTGGACGCCGAGGGCCACGCCGCAATCGGAGCACGGTGCAGCGGCCGGCGACGTGGACGGCGACCTCGGCGGGGCGGAGGCGAACGCGTCGGCGGCGATCGCCGTCGGCACGCGGGGCGCGGGGGGCAGCGGCGCGACGGCGGCGGGATGGAGTGTGTCGCGCGGCGGCGGGCGCGGCGACGACGAGGGCAGCGTGCTGATGCGCGCGGGCGCCCCGGACACGGGCGTGGCGCTTCGGGGCTCGGGCAGCGGGGTCGGCGTCGATCCCCGGGTGCTCGGCGGCGTCGGTCCGGCCTCGTCCGCAGGGCGCGACGACCGCACGGACGGCGGGGCCGGCGGAACGGACCCGGCCCGCTCGCCGTTCGACCCGTAGTAGCGCGAGCCGATTCGCTGCGTCGGCTCGCCCACGGCGGGCAGCCTGCCGCCCGTCGGCTCGTCGGCGATGGGGTGGAGCCCGAGGTGCGAGGGGCGCTGGCTTCGCCCCGTGTCGACCGCGTCGCTCGCGGGGTCGCGCGTGCTGGCCGGCGCACGGCTGCTCGGCGGGTGGCTCGCGACCGGCGGCGTCGAGGTGCGGCTCGGCGGCGGCTGGGGCACGACCGGCGGCATCCCGCTGCGCGACGCGCCCTTGCGCGTGTCGCCCGGATCGGGCGTCGATCCGAGCAGCTGCTGGGTGCTGTAGCGCGCGGTCGATTCGGGAGGGCGCGAGGTGCCGCCGGCGCCTGGGCGCGGGTTCGGGTCGACCAGCCGGATAGGCTTGAGCCCCGTGGTCGACGTCGGCTTGCCCGTGATCTCCGTGCCCTCGAGCGAAAACTTGAAGCGACCCGTCGGCTCGAGCTTGCCGGACCCGGAACGCGAAGCGCCCTCGGTGCCCTTGGGGCGCGGAGCGAGCAGCTCGCGCCGCTCGCCGGTCTCCTCGTCGAGGACCGCGAGGTCGACGCCCCCCGCGAGCAGCTTGGCCACCGCGGCCGAGGCCTCCGCGGACGGCGGGCTGGCGGTGACGGTGATGCGAAAGCGCTTGCCCGCGAGCAGGCGCTGCGCCCGATCGAGGGGCACGGTCAAGGCGGCGGCCACGGCCGCCGTGGCCTGCTCGGCCGTGTGGCCGAAGGATCCGAGGAGCTCGACGGTGTAGGTCGCGCTCGTTCGGTGTCCGGGTCCGGAGGTCGCGGTCATGGGGCGGCCCGAGCATACCGCGCTGCCCGGTCCGCACAGGTGCCCCGACACACGACCGGGGCATTTTGGTCGAGGAGCGGAGGACCGCCGGGACGGACCCCGCCGCCGGAGCACCGCGTCAAAACACGTCCTTGTCGAGCAGCACGTCGGTGAGCACGTAGTTCGCGATGAGGATCGCGACGCAGCTCTCGACGACGGCGCGGGTCGTGGCGAGGCCGACGCCGCGAGCGCCGCCGGACGCGAAGAAGCCGTGGCGGCAGGAGATCGCCGCGACGATGAAGCCGAAGACCGACGACTTGACGATGCCCATGAAGAGGTCCTTCGGCGTCGCGACGTCGTGCACGCTCTGCCAGAAGATGCCCGGGTCGCCGCCCATGAGCTGCACGGCGACGAGGTACGCGCCGCCCATGCCGACGATCGTGTAGAGCACGCAGAGGAGCGGCACCATCACGACGCCCGCGAGCAGGCGCGGCGAGAGCAGGTACTGCACGGCGGAGACGCCCATGGTCGTGATGGCGTCGATCTGCTCGGTCACGCGCATGTTGCCGAGCTCGGCGGCCATCGAGCTGCCCGCCCGCGCCGTGACCATGATGGCGGAGAAGACGGGCGCGAGCTCGCGCGTCAGGGAGACGGCGACGAGCCCGCCGACGCGGCCCTCGGCGCTGAAGGCGCGCAGCGCGTAGGTGGTCTGGAGCGCGAGCACCATGCCGCTGAAGGTGCCGGTGAGCGCGACGATGAAGATCGACTGCACGCCGATGAAGTCCATCGCCGCGAGCATCTGGGCGACGCGAAACGGGGGGCGGAACAGCCAGACGATCGTCTTGCCGGTGAGCGAGACGATGTTGCCGATGTCGTCGAGCCAGTAAAGGGCGGGGTCCAGCGCCTTCAGCGCCGTACGGCGAGCGCGGGCCCAGGCGTCCTCCACGGCCGCGCGGTCATATCACGCGGCCGGCGGCGGGACGATGGCGCGCCGGATCGCTTCGAGCGCGGCGGCGGCGGTCGGGCCGGTCGCGCGCAGCGTCGCGGAGCGCCCGGGCGTGGGGGGCGCGCCGGGAGCGGGCGCGGGCGTGGCGAGGTCGAGGACGATCGCGTCGCCGCCGAGGGCGGCCTCGTAGGGCGCGCCCCACTCGACCACGACGACCGCGCCCTCGCCGCGGCGCTCGCGCAGGCCGAGCTCGCCGAGCTCGTCGGGGTCGCGCAGGCGGTAGAGGTCCGCGTGCGCGACCGGCAGGCGCGTCTCGTGCTCGTGGACGAGCGTGAAGGTCGGGCTCGTCACGCGCGTCCGGGGCGAGAGGCCCAGGGCGCGGCAGAGCGCGCGCGTGAAGAACGTCTTGCCGGCGCCGAGATCGCCGCCGAGGATCAGGAGGTCGCCGGGCCCGAGGGCGGCGGCGACGGCGCGCGCGAGGCGCACGGTGGCGCGGCGCGTGGGGAGCGCGATCGCGAGGGCGCCCACGGTCAGAAGCGGTAGCCCGCGCCCAGGGTCGCGCCGAGCACGAGGATGGATCCATCGCCCGTCGGCACCCAGCGCAGCTGCGGCAGGCCGCCCTCGAAGCGCAGCGCGGGCGTCACCGCGACCACGAGGTCGAGCGCGACGGCGCCGGTGAAGTGCGCGCTCGCCGAGCCGGAGTACACGGCGCCGCTCGCGTCGGTCACGTCCGGCGGGGGCAGGCGCACGAACGCGCCCGCCGTCAGCTCGGGCCCGACGTGCAACGAGAGGCCGCGCAGCAGGCCGTCCGCCCCGCGGTGGAGGCTCGGCGTGAACAGGAAGCGCGCGCCCGCCTCCACGAAGAGCGCGCGCGGGCCGACGAGGTTGCCGCCCAGGCTCCCGATAAGCTCGAGCCCCGCGTCGCCCACGGCGTAGCCGCCGCGCACCTGCCCGACGAACGCCGCCGCGCTCCCGGCCGCGGCCTCCGGGCGGAGCACGGCGCCCGAGCCGCCGACCATCACGGCGAGGAACCCGCGGCGCCCGGCCGCGTAGGGCGGCCAGACGATCTCGGTCGTGCGCAGGTAGTCGATCCACGCGCGCTCGGGGACCGGCGGGGACGCGACCGGCGGCGCGGGCGGGGTGAACGCGACCGCCTGCGGCGATGGCGCGACCGGCGGCGGCGCCGAGGGCGCGGGCCCGGCGACCTGCGACGACGGGCGGCGCTCCCACGGCAGCTCGCCGGCGCCGATGCCCTCGGGCCGGAGCAAGACGCCGATCATCTCGCGCAGCTGCGCCTCGGCGCGGGCCTTCTCGACCTCGCGCGCGACCGACTCGGTGCGGCCCATCGGCACGAGGAACGCCGCGATCTCGACGCGCTCGGTGACGACCGCCGGCTCGACCGTCGCCGCGACCACCCAGTCGGCCTTCGCGCGCGCGCCGACGGCCCGGTACTCCTCGGCCGTGTCGGCGACGCCGTCGGCGACCGCGCCGAGGGCGGCGCGCAGCTCGGCCTCGGGGACCACGGTGTGCCCGAGCGCGACCAAGCCGCGCGCGAGGTCGACGTCGATCGCGTTCGTGACCGGCGCGTCGGTGGGACCGCGCGTCGGCACGATCGCGACGCGATCGGCGAGCGCCGTCCCGCTCGCGAGGGCGAGCGCGAGGGCGAGGGCGAGGCCGGGAGCGAGGGCGAAGGCGCGCATCCGGGGGATCCGTGTAACGCGGAGCGGGCGGCGGCGCGAGCGCAGCGGGCGAGGGAGCACGGATCGGGCGAGCGCGCGGGGGCCGGGCGAGGGAGCCGGGCCGAAGGCGGCGGGCAGCGCGCCCGGGGGTGGCGCAGGCGGGGCCACCGCGATGGCGGCGAGAAGCGGCAGGCGATCGCGCGCGTCGGGCGGGCCGCGGCCGAGGGCGCGGCCGGAGGCCTGCTCGCGATCGGCCGCTTCCACGCGGTCGCGACCTACTTCGCCACCCCCCACGCCGCGAGCACCACGCTCGTCAGCACGAAGAGCGACCCGCCGACGAGCGCGAGGAACCCTCCGAACGGGTGCCGGTCGACGAAGCCGCCGGCCTCGCGGGTCACGCGCTTGGTGAAGGTCCCGAGGCACTGCACGCGAACGCGGCCGTCGGCCATCGCGTGCAGCTCCGCGAGCATGTCGCCCGCGGTCTGCCAGCGGCGCGCCGGGTCCTTCTGCAGGCCGCGCGCGAGGAAGTGGCCGAGCTCGGCCGGCGGCGCCGGGTGGCCCGGCGCGCTGCGACCGAGGGCGTGGTGCGCCATCGGGACGTGCTCGATGGCCATCAGGAGCTGCTCGAGCGTGTTGCAGCGGTCGTCGAGGTAGTAGCGCAGCGAGAGCAGCTCGTGGAACAGCACGGTCGCCGCGTAGAGGTCGCTGCGCGCGTCGACGCGGTCGTGATCGCCGCGCGCTTGCTCGGGCGCCATGTACGCGGGCGTGCCGATGAGCGCGCCGTGGCGCGTCGCGCGGAGCTGCTCGCGCGGGCTCTCGCCGGTCGGCGCCTGGACGAACGCATGCTCGGGGCTCGAGACGCGCCGCGAGATGCCCCAGTCCATCAGGTAGACCTCGCCGTAGGTGCCGATGATCACGTTCGACGGCTTCACGTCGCGGTGGATCACCCCCTGCGCGTGGGCGTACTCGAGCGCCTTGAGCAGGTCCGTGAAGACCTCGACGCGGCGCGACAGCGGGTAGCGAGCCAGCGCCTCGGCGTCGTTCGCCTGGAGCTTCTCGATGACGGCCTCGAGCGTCTCGCCCTCGACGTACTTCATCACGAAGAAGTAGCGGCCGTCGGCGTCCACGCCGACGTCGTGCACCGGCACCACGTTCGGGTGCTCGAGCGTGCCGATGATGCGGACCTCGTCGACGAAGCGCGCGAGGCCCTCGGCGGTGGCCGCGCCGGGCAGGAGGCGCTTGATCGCGACGGGGCGGCCGATGTCGCGGTCGTCGGCGCGCTCGACCTCGCCCATGCCGCCGGCGCCGATGCGCTTGACGAACTGGTAGCGCTCGGATCCCTCGTGCACGACGCGGAAGCCGCCGCCGAACTCGCGTTCGACGCGCGGGAGGACCGAGGGGCGCGTAACGCGCAGGGCGGCCGGAGGGGCGATCGCCTCCTGTCCGGTGGCCGCGAGGGTCTGCGCCATCGCCGTGGCCTCGAAGGCGGTGCCGTTCGGACCGAGGAGGGTCTGGGTCATGCGCGAAGGCTAGCGCCGTTCGGCGCGAACGACGAAGGTCACAGCCCCAGCGCCGCCACGAGCCCGGTCGCGATGCGGTGGGCTTCGCGCTCGTCGCCCGGGTCGTCGAGCTCCTGGTAGAGCCGCGTCAGCTTCGCGACCTTCGACAGGCCGAGCTCCGGCCCGCGCAGGATCGCGACGTGCGCCAGGAACACGAGGCCGTAGCCGCGCTGGACGGCGTCGATCGCCGCGAGATCGAGCTGCCACGCGCCGCGCGCGAACTCGGCGTACGGCCCCACCACGCCCGGCACCGCGGCGCCGTGGCGCGCTACCGCGTCGCGCACGTCGGCCGTGGACGCGAGGCCCGCGAGCCGCAGCATCTTCGCCGTGTACTCGGGGAAGAACAGGGCGGTCGACAGCGGCTTGTCGAGCGCCCGCGCGACGGCCGCGTCGAGGGCGCGCACCGGCTCGCTCTCGCAGAGCGTCGCGAACGAGATCACGTCGAGCGACATCGGCCGGTCCGGGTGCGCGCTCTCTGCGCGCGCGGCCTCCTCGTAGCTCCGGAGCTCGCGCCGGATCGAGACGAACTCCTGGTCGGCGATCTCGAGCAGGCTCGCGATGCGGCTGAACCGGCGGCGGATCTGCGGTGGCACCGCGGTCGCCTTGTAGCCGAGGTCGTGCTCGACCTCCGCCCATGCGTGCTGCAGCACCGTGCGCACCTGGATCTCGAAGCGGAACGCCGGGTCCGGCGCGTCGGCCGCGGGCAGGCCGCAGACGTAGTGCAGCGACCGGTAGCCGAATTTGCCGTGGTCGGTGAAGCGCAGCTTGTCCGCGGAGTGCGTGAAGTCGACCGCGTGATCGCGCTCGACCAGGCGCGCCACGTCCTCGACCGCGTCCTCGAAGTACGTCGCCACGCGCAGGCCCACGAGATCGGTCACGTCCCACAGGCGCCGATAGGTCTTGTCGGGCCGCGAGAGCTTGTGGCGCAGGCTCTCGACCGACTTCACCCGGCTCGACACGAACTGCACGTCGACGCTCGCGCGCCGGAGCTCGGCCGCGAGGCCGATCTCGAGCCGGCTCGCGATCGCGGCGAGCGCCGGACGGTGCCGCGCGAACTCCGAGACGAGGTCTTCGCCCTTCGACATCGCGCCCGTCAGGGTGAGTAGACCAGAAGGACGCCGTCCGAGGGGCCGCTCGGGGTCAGCTTCGGCAGCGGCGGCGGGTCGAGCGGGCTGTGGAACCGACCGACCACCGCGACCCGGCGCTTGCCGGCCGCGACCGCCGTCACGTCGCCGGCGAGCCCGCGAGCCCAGCGGGGCTTGCCGTCGGGCTCGAACGCCAGCACGACGGCGTGCTGACTGATCGACGCTCCGCCGAACCCGATCGTGCCCAGGTTGTCCCCGGCGACGAACGCGCGGTCGCCGTCGTCGATGGCGATGGCGCGTCCGGCCTGGTCCAGGGCGTCGCCGAGCAGCTGAGCGGCGACCGGGGCGCCGTTGGGCCCGCAGCTCGCGAGGAGCAGGTCCCCCTTGCCATTGCCCTGCACGGTCACGCCGCCGAGGCTCACATCGGCGTCGGAGCTGCCGACCACGGCAAAGCCCCCCTGCGAGCTTCGCGCGACGCCGCCCAGCGTGTCGCGGCCCGAGCCGCCGAGGTGCTGCGCGGCCGAGGTGGTGCCCGCCGTCAGAAAGGCGAGGAACCCATCTCCCGTGAGATCGCTCACGTCGGCGTCCAGAGTAACGCCTCCCGACGTGAAGAAATCGAGGTAGTCGCCGACGGCCACGATGCCCTGGAGCGGCAGCGCGACCGCGCCTCGCACGGAGACCTTGTGGGCGTCGACCAGCGCGCGGAACGTCTTCGGGGTGCCCGCGGCGTCGAACGTGGCCACGAACGACCCGTCGGTCGGCACCGACGCGTCGAGGTCGGCGAAGGTGAGCGTGCCGATGGGCCCGACCGCGCGGCCGACGGCGTAGATCGCGTCCGGCGCCACGACGATCGCCTCCGGGTACGCCTGCTGGCTCGCCCCGGAGATCGTCGCGGCCCACACGCCCTCGCCGTTGTCCTTGTCGAGCCGGCCGACGAAGCCGGTCGGCTTGGTGCCGAAGGCGTCGACGTCGCTCGCCGTGCCGCCGAGTGACAGTCGGCCGTGGTACCAGCCGGCGACGAAGACGTCGTCGTTCGGCCCGACGGCGAGGCGGACGCCTTGCCGCGGCGGCATTCCCACCGAGGGCTTGCCCGTGCCGAGCCGACGCACCCAGAGGACGTCGCCCTGCGGGGAGAGCTTCGCCGCGAACGTCGCCGACTCGCCCTGTGGGGGGGTGAGATCGACGTTGCCGATCGTGCCGCCCTCGGTCTCCCCGGCGACGAGGATCGCGCCCGTCGAGTCGAACGCCACCGACTGCAGGTCGTCGTAGCCCGGGCCTCCGAGCCGGATCGCCAGCATCGCCTGGCCGCACGTCGCCCCGTCGCAGTCGGAGTCGGAGTCGACCCCGTTGCCGCACGTCTCGGCGGCCGGCACCACCTCGCCGTCGCACTTGAGCTGCCAGGTGCCCGTGTCGTTGCAGCGCTGCTTGCCCGCCTGGCAGGTGCCGTGTCCGTCGGTGCCCTTCGGGCCGCTGTAGCAGGGGCGCTCGTCGTTCGGCTTGCACCCGGTCGCGCCGCCGCCGCCGCCGCCGCTGCCGCCGCTGGCCGTGCCGCCGCCGCCGCCGCTCGCCGTGCCACCGCTGCCCGTGCCACCGCCGCCGCTGGCCGTGCC
>CAIVJW010000066.1 GCA_903906315.1 uncultured delta proteobacterium
CTCGTGGGCCACCCGGAACAGAAGCTCACCACGGAGGCACGGAGGCAGATCAAATCTGAGCTCCGTGCCTCTGTGCCTCCGTGGTGAAAATCAGGGCTCTTGGTCGGTCGCCAAGGCGGCAGCGCTTTTCGGCGAGGGTCTAGCTGCCCAGCACCGGCGCCTTTCGAGCCAGTGCCCGAGGCCGCGGCCGCGCCCACCCGCCTTCATGGCGACCGGAGCGGGAGGCCGTGCGGGCTCCGTCGCGCAGGATCGCTGCGCGAAGGGCGGCGCCGCGCTAGATTCCGCGCATGACGCAGTCGAGCCAGAGCGAGCGCGCACCGAAGACACCGACCGCCCCGCGCGCGTACGTCGGCGGCCAGGCCGTGATCGAGGGCGTGATGATGCGCTCGCCCGGGTCGCTTTCGGTCGTCTGCCGGCGCAAGAGCGGCGAGCTCGTGGTGCGCGAGCGACCGATGGCGCGGCCCACCGCGCGCGGCCTCACCTCGTGGCCGCTCTTCCGCGGCGTCGCGACGCTGGTCGAGTCGCTGAAGCTCGGGTCGCAGGCCCTGCGCTGGTCGGCCGAGCTCTACGAGCAGGACCTCGAGGCCGAGGAGGCCGCCGAGAAGGCGAAGGGCCTCGGCGCGAAGAAGCCGGGCGTGATGAGCGTGCTCGCGCTGTCGACGGTCGCGCTGCTCACGCAGGATCCCGACGCGCCGCCGGCGCAGCTGGAGGAGGCGAAGAAGTCGGGCGGTAGCCTCACGTGGCTGCCGCTGCTCTTCGCGATCTTCCTCTTCGTGGCGCTGCCGCAGGCGGGCGCGGAGGGGCTGAACCGCGTGTTCAAGCTCGGGCTCGAGGTGACCTCGCCCGGCTACCAGGCGCTGACGGGCACGGCGAAGCTCGTCATCGTCGTCGGGTATCTGCTGGCCATCCGCCAGATGGCCGACATTCGGCGCGTTTTTCAGTACCACGGGGCCGAGCACAAATCGATTTCGACCTACGAGGCCGAGGAGGCGCTGACGGTCGACAACGCCCGCACGAAGACGACGATGCACCCGCGCTGCGGCACGACCTTCCTCGTGATGGTCGCGATGGTGTCCATCCTCGTCTTCTCGGTGATGGGCGCGTTCCTGCCGCACATGCCGGGCGGCCGCCTCGCGGAGAGCGTCGGCTTCTTCCTGATGAAGCTGCCGTTCTTGCCGCTCGTCGCCGCGATCACCTACGAGATCCAGCGGGTGTTCGCGCGCTACTGCACGACGGGCCCGCTGCGCCTGGTGCTCTACCCCGGCTTCCTCGTGCAGAAGATCACGACGGCCGAGCCCGACGACGCGCAGCTCGAGGTCGCGCTCGGTTCGCTGCGCGCGGCGCTCTGGCGCGAGGCCGCGACGGAGGCGCCGGCGACGCCGGACCGCACCTTCGCGGGCTACGCGGAGCTGCTCGAGGATCCGGGCTACGCCGAGGCCTGATCCGAGCGACCGACGCGCCTCGACACCCGCGCGGCGGCGGACGCGATCGCGGAGCGCCGGGGGCTACTCGTGGAGCTTCTGCAGGTTCGACCCGCCGGCGTACCAGTAGCTCGTGTACTGGCCATAGCCATAGACGGTGAGGCCGAAGGGCTGCGCCGCCTTGGCGTTGTGGTTGCCGTCGCCCGCGTTCGAGAGCGTCACGAAGGCGACCGAGTAGCCCGACCCGCCGATCGGCTGGAAGCCGCCTATCGAGGCGCCGTCGACCGTGACGTCGACGCCCGTCGGAGCCACGATGTTCGCGTAGCTGTAGTCGTAGTTCGTCGGCGCGTGGAACAGGTAGCTGTCGCGGAACTGGTCCTTGGCCACCGCGAGCGCCATGGCCGGATCGCCCGAGCCGCCGCCCGCCTCCTGGCCCTCCATGTACTGCGCGACGAGGATGGGCTGATTGGCAGTCACCGAGAAGCTCGCGGCCGTGTCGGCGATCTGGACCCACTGACCGGCCGTCGCGAGGGCCGCCGGCGCGTTCGGCTGCGGGGGGTCGTAGGTGAGCGTCGTGTTGTCGGCCGTGGCGACGATGCGGACGAGCTCGACCTTCGGCGAGGGCTGCGTCGGAATGAGCGGCGGCGTCACGAGGTAGGTCGTCGAGAGCGTCTGGTAGGGGAACATCGACTCTTCGATGTGGTCGCACGCCGGGACCGTGTCGGGGACGTCGGTGCACTGGTGGCCGCCGATCACCTGGACGGGCTTGTCGGCGGCGACGAGCGTGCCTGTGACGTCCGACGGGCAGGACGGGTCGCCGTCCCCGCAGCCGCCCGTCACGACCTCCATCACGTCGCCCGCGTTGAGCGTCACGACGCCGTTGCCGGCGCCGTCGAGGCCGGGCACGCCCCCCTTGACCTGGCTCTGCGGGCCGCCGGTCAGGGTGACGGTCGTGCCGTCGTGGGCGGCGGTCACCGCGTAGAAGCCCGAAGAAGCATACCAGTGGTGCCAGGCCACCACGCGGTAGGTGCCGGTCCAGGCGTTCGTCGGCAAGAGCAGCGAGGCGTCGTTCGTGTACGATGGGACCCCGCCGAGCGTGTACTCGAGCGGGTTGAACTGATAGACCGTCACCGGCTGCGTGGAGCGCAGTCGATAGCCGCCCTGGGGCACGAGGATCGACTGCGGCATCGGCGTCGCGAAGCCGGACGACGGGCCCTTGAGCTCCTCGATCCACGGCAGGGAGACGACCTTCACGCTGTTCGGGGCGACCTTGTCGCTGACCACCACGGCCGCGCCGCGGGTGATCGTCAGCGCAGCCTCGACGTTGGTCGTGTTCGACACGGCCACCGCGAAGTGGAACGTGCCCGAGTCCGTGAGGTTGGCCGTGACGGTCGGGTAGTACTCGCAGCCGATGTAGCTCGTGCCGAGGGACTTGGCGCTGCACGCCCCGGTGCAATGGCCCGTCTGCGGGTTGCACGTCGTGCCCTGCACGGGGTCGCACGCCTCCGTCTCGAAGGCGGAGCCGTCGTCATTGCAGTACTGGCCCTCGTCGCCGTTGCACGATCCGGATCCCGGCTGGCAGACCGCGCAGCCGTAGCCGGGGATGCACGTGAGGCCCCCCTGCAAGGCGCAGTTGATGATGTCGGAGTAGCCCCCGTAGCCGTCGCAGACCTTCTTGGTCGCGCCCTCGCACTGGATCGTGCCCTGCGCGCACGCCGCGCCGCCGCCCTGGCCCGATCCGCCGCTGCCGCCGCTGCCGCCCTGCCCCGATCCGCCCGGGTGCGACGTGGTGGTGACGCCGCCGCCGCCCTGCCCCGATCCGCCCGCGCCCGTCGTCCCGCCACCCCCTCCCGTCGTCCCGCCACCCTGCCCCTCGCCGAGGGAGGGCGAATCGCTGCTCGATCCGCAGGCGGACGCGAGCGTGAGGGCGACGATCGAGCCGAGGACCGGCGAGCCGAAGCGAAGGGCGCGGCGCATGAGAGGACCTCCGTGGGGAGCGCATTTCACAGGAACGACAAGCGCGTGGAGCGTACCGCAAGGAGCCGCGGCGGACGAGGTCGGGCCGCGCCTCCGGCCGCGCGCGCGAGCCGATCGCGTCGGGAGGCCGCGGCCGTGCTAGTGGCTCGCGGCCGTGCCGCTCCGCTTCCCCGAAGAGCTCCCGATCACCGCGCGCGTCCGCGACATCGCCGAGGCGATCGATCGGCACCCCGTGATCGTCGTCGCCGGCGAGACGGGGTCGGGCAAGACGACGCAGCTGCCGAAGATCTGCCTGGCGATGGGGCGCGGCCTCGCGGGACGCATCGGCGTCACGCAGCCGCGGCGCATCGCCGCGCAGAGCGTGGCCGCGCGCGTGGCCAAGGAGCTCGAGGTCGAGCTCGGGCGGGAGGTCGGCTACCAGATCCGCTTCAACGACCGCACGTCGGCCGAGACGTACGTGAAGTTCATGACGGACGGCATCCTCCTGGCCGAGATCCAGGGCGATCCGCTGCTGCGCGGCTACGACACGATCATCCTCGACGAGGCCCACGAGCGCAGCCTCAACGTCGACTTCCTGCTCGGCTACGTCCTTCGCCTCCTGCCGAAGCGCCCCGATCTGCGCGTGATCGTGAGCTCCGCGACGCTCGAGACGGCGCGCTTCGCCGCGTTCTTCGGGGGCGCGCCGGTCATCGAGGTGTCGGGGCGAACGCACCCCGTCGAGGTGATCTTCCGGCCGCCGGAGGGCGAGGAGATCGACGTCGCGGAGGCGGTCGCGGAGACGATCGAGGAGATCACCGCGATCGACCCGCGCGAGGACGTGCTCGTGTTTCTGCCCGGAGAGCGCGAGATCCACGAGACCGCGGACGCGCTCGCAGCGCACGGGCTGCCGCACACGGTGGTGCTCCCGCTCTACGGGCGGCTGTCGGCCGGCGACCAGGCGCGCGTGTTCCAGCCGCTCCCCCAGCGGCGCATCGTGCTCGCGACCAACGTCGCCGAGACGTCGCTCACGATCCCCGGCATCGTCTACGTGGTCGACACGGGCACCGCGCGCGTGAACCGGCACAACCCGCGCACGGGCGTCACGCAGCTGCTCGTCGAGCCGGTCTCGCGCGCCAGCGCCGACCAGCGCAAGGGGCGCGCGGGCCGCACGCGCAGCGGCGTCTGCTTTCGCCTGTACGACGAGCGCGAGTTCGAGCTGCGGCCCGCGCACACCGACCCGGAGCTCCTGCGCGTCGGGCTCGCCGGGGTCATCCTCCAGATGAAGGCGCTCGGGCTCGGCGACGTCGACGCCTTCCCGTTCCTCGACCCGCCGCCGAAGCGCGCGGTCGACGAGGGCTACCGCGTGCTCGAGGAGCTCGGCGCGATCGACGGCGACCGGGTGCTCACCGACATCGGCAAGAAGCTCGCGCGACTCCCGCTCGATCCGCGCATCGGCCGCATGATCCTCGCCGGCGAGCAGGAGGGCGCGCTGCGCGAGGTGCTCATCATCGCGGCGGCGCTCGGCGTGCAGGACCCGCGCGATCGGCCGCTCGCCGCGCAGCGCAAGGCGGACGACGCCCACCGGCGCTTCCGCGACGAGGGGTCGGACTTCCTCTCGCTGCTCAAGCTCTGGCACTTCTACCAGGACGAGCAGGCGAAGAAGAGCCAGGGGCAGCTCCGCAAGGTCTGCCGCGATCACTTCCTCTCCTACCTGCGGATGCGCGAGTGGAGCGACGTGCACCAGCAGATCGCGCGCATCGCGCGGGAGCTCGGCTTCCGGCCGAACGACGCGCGCGCGAGCGACGACGCCGTGCACCGCGCGCTCTTGCCGGGGCTATTGAGCCGCATCGGCGCCTGGAACAGCGAGGCGCGCGCGTACGTCGGCGCGCGGCAGACGCGCTTCCAGCTGCACCCCGGGTCGGGCGTCGCGAGGAAGCAGCCGCCCCCGTGGATCGTCGCCGCCGAGCTCGTCGAGACGTCGCAGCTCTTCGCGCGCACGGCGGCGAAGGTCGACCCCGCGTGGCTCGAGGCCGCCGGGGGCGCGCTCTGCAAGCGCAGCTACGGCGAGCCGAGCTGGTCGGAGCGCAGCGCGGAGGTGATGATCCGCGAGCAGGTCTCGCTCTACGGCCTGCCGATCGTGAAGGACCGGCGCGTCCACTACGGGCCGATCGATCCGCGCGCCTCGAGGCGGCTCTTCATCCTGCACGCGCTGGTGCGCGGGGAATGGACGCCGCCCAAGGAGGCGCGCTTCGTCGATCACAACAAGGCCCTCTTCGTCGAGGTCGCGCGCCTGCGCGACCGGGCGCGCCGCAGCGACATGCTCGCCGACGACGACGCAGTGGCCCGCTTCTTCGAGGAGCGCGTGCCGGCCGAGGTCTACAGCGGCAAGACGTTCGAGAAGTGGCGCGCGGTCGCCGAGGCGGCCGATTCGCGGGTGCTCTTCCTGTCGCTCGAGGACGTGCTGCAAGGCGACGCGAAGGACCTCTCGCCCGATCGCTTCCCCGACGCGCTGACGATCGGCGGCGCGACGCTGCCGCTGTCGTACCGGTTCGAGCCGGGCGAGGACGACGACGGCGTCACGGTGACGCTGCCGCTCGCGCTGCTCCCGGCGATCGACCCCGGCGTGCTCGAGCACACGATCGCGGGCTGGCAGGCCGACAAGATCGCGCTGCTCCTGCACTCGCTACCGAAGGCGCTCCGCAAGGCGGTGATGCCCGTCGGCGAAACCTCGCGCGTGCTCGCGGACCTCGTGCGCCCGTTCGACGGGCCGCTGCTCGCCTCGCTCGGCCGCGCGATCTTCGAGCTGACCGGCGCGCGCGTGCCGGAGGACGCGTGGAACCTCGACGATTTGCCGCCGTACCTGCGCTTTTTCTTCCGCGTGATCGAGGGCGGCAAGACGATCGCCGAGGGGCGCGATCTGCGCGCGATCGGCGATCGGTTCGGGCGGCGCGCGCGCGAGGTGTGGAGCGCGACCGCGCCGGCGGGCTGGGAGCGCGAGGGCCTCACGCGCTTCACGATCGACGCGCTGCCCGAGGCGGTCGTCGCGACGGTCGGCGGGGCGCGCGTGACGGCGTACCCGGCGCTGATCGATCGCGAGACGAGCGTGTCGCTCCGCCCGCTCGGGTCGCGCGCCGAGGCCGACGCGGCGAGCCGCGAGGGGCTGCGGCGCCTCTTCCTGTTCGAGATCGGCGGGTCGGTCGACGCGATCGAGCGGCAGCTCCCGCAGGCGATCACGATCGGCGGCATCGCGGATCTCGCCGGGCCGGCGCCGCGGCGGCGGCTCGCGCTGCGCGCGCTCGACGAGGCCTTCGATCTGGTCGCGCCGAGCGAGCTTCCGCGCACGCGCGCAGCCTTCGTCGAACGGCTCGAGGCCGGCAAGCGGGGGCTGCCGCAGGCGATCGCGGAGCTCGGCGGGATCGCGCGAGAGATTGGCGCCGAGCTCGATCGAGCGATCGCGGCGCTGCGATCGCTCGTGGGCAGGCCGGGGGCGCCGCGCGCCGCGCTCGACGACGTCCGCGGTCAGCTCGCCCACCTGGTCACGCCGGGGCTCCTGGCGCGCGCGCCGCGCGATCGGATGGCGCAGGTTCCGCGCTATCTCCGGGCCGTGCGCGTGCGGCTCGAGCGCCTGCCGAACGGGCCGCAAAAGGACCAATCGAAGGCCGATCAGGTCGCGCCGTTCTGGAGCGACTGGCTCACGTACCGCGAGGGGCTGCGCGCCCGCGGCGTGGCGGAGGAGGACCTCGACGCCTTCCACTGGCTCGTCGAGGAGTACCGCGTGTCGGTCTTCGCACCCGAGATCCGCGCGGCCGTCCCCGTCTCGGGGCCGCGCCTTACCGAGCACTGGCGCGCGCTCACCGGGCGCTGGGACGGCTGATCGGGGCGCACGGGGCGGCCCAGGCGCGCTATAGGATCGCGCCCGCCCGCTTTCCCCCCGAGCCCGCCATGCTGCCCATCGAGAAACTCCGCGCCGTCGAGCGTCGCTTCCGCGAGCTCGAGCACCTGCTCTGCTCGCCGGACGTGCTCACCGACCCGAACAAGCTCCAGAAGCTCAACCGCGAGCGATCGGAGCTCGAGCCGGTCGTGGCCTCGTTCGGGCGCCTGCAGGGCGTCGAGAAGCGCATCACCGAGGACGAGGAGATGCTCTCCGACCCGGAGATGGCCGACCTCGCGCGCGCCGAGCTGCCCGAGCTGCAGACGGAGCGCACGCGCCTCGAGCGCGAGCTCGAGCTGCTGCTCCTGCCGAGGGACCCGAACGACGAGCGAAACACGGTCCTCGAGATCCGCAGCGGCGAAGGGGGCGAGGAGGCGGCGCTCTTCGCGGCCGACCTCTTCCGCATGATCTGCCGCTACGCCGAGGGCAAGCGCTGGAGGGTCGAGATCCTCACGATGAGCGAGGCCTCCGCGGGCGGCTACAAGGAGGTCGTCGCGCTGATCACGGGGCAGGCCGTCTACTCGCACCTGCGCTACGAGGCCGGCGTCCACCGCGTGCAGCGCGTGCCGGCGACCGAGGCGCAGGGGCGCATCCACACGTCGACGGCGACCGTCGCCGTGCTGCCCGAGGCCGACGACGTCGAGATCGCCATCGACGACAAGGACCTCGACATCTCGATCGCCGCGTCCGGCGGCCCCGGCGGCCAGGGCGTCAACACGACGAACAGCGCCGTGCAGATCCGTCACATCCCGACGGGCATGATCGTCAAGTGCCAGGACGAGCGATCGCAGCTCAAGAACAAGGCCAAGGCGATGAAGGTGCTGAAGAGCCGCCTGCTCGAGATCGAGCAGCGCAAGCGCGACGAGGCGCAGAGCGCGGAGCGGCGCGGCATGGTCGGATCGGCGGAGCGTTCGGCGAAGATCCGCACCTACAACTTCCCGCAGAACCGCATCACCGATCACCGCATCGGGCTGACGATCCACAAGCTCGAGCGCGTCCTCGACGGCGACCTCGAGGAGCTCGTGTCGGCGCTGCGCACCCACCGGCAGGCCGAGCTCCTGCGGCAGGGCGACGGCCGAGGCGACTCGAACCTCGCGTGATCGAGCCGCCGCACGATCCGGAGGCGCTCCTCGTGGCGCTGACGCTCGCGCCGGCGACCTGGTCGCGCAACCGATTCTTCGAGCTCTACCGCGACCCCGCGGTGCGCCGCGCGCGCCGCCGCGCCAGCTTGGTCCGGCATGTCGCGGCCGATCTCGTCGGCCGGGCCGAGATCGCGCCCGGGCGGGTGATCGAGGTGCGGCCCATCGGCGGCGACCTCCACCGCGTGACCTACGAGGTGGCGGCGATCGGCCTCCGGCGCGCCACGACGATCGATGCGCTCGAGCTGTCGCTGCTGCGCTACGTGCTGCGGCGCGCCGCGCGGGCGCCGGACGCGCCCGAAGCGCGCGCGCTCGGCGAGACCGACGGCGGCGCGGCGGACCGCGCGCGGATCGAGGGCACGCTCGCCCGGATGCGCGCGACGACGGGGCCTACGGCGATCGGCGCGGAGCAAGGCGGAGGAAACACGTCCGCGGAGTAGCCAGGAACGATCCGAAGGCGATCCCCCCTGGGTTCCCCGGATTGCGATGGCACGTACAAAAGACCACAGTCCGCGCGGATGGCTGAACGGCAAGACGACCCTTCGCTGTGGCGCGCGGCGCTCGACGCGGCGCTCGACGCGATCGGCGCGCCGGCGTTCCTGGTCGACGGCGAGGGCCACGTGGAGCTGGCCAACGTGGCGGGCCGAGCGCGGATCGAGGCCGATCCGGACGGAGCCTCGAGGCGGCTGGCGGGCCACCTCGCCGCGCCCGAGCACGCGGCGGCGCGCGTCCTGCGCATCGATCACGAGTGCGGCTGGGCGATCGTCATCGACGAGGACGACCAGGGCGCGACCCGCGCGCACGGCCGCCTCGCCGAGGTGTCCGCGCAGCTCTCGCTCACGCGGCGGCAGCGCGAGATCCTCGGCCTCGTGAGCCGCGGGCTCTCGAACCGGTCCATCGCGACCACGCTGTCCATCGCCGAGGCCACCGTCGAGCAGCACGTCGGCACGCTCATGCTGCGCGCGGGCGTCGAGAGCCGCGCCGCGCTGATCGCGATGCTGCTCTGGCGCTGACGTCCCGCCCGGCCGGACGCGCGCGTCGACGCCCCGATCGGGCGAGCCGGGCCCGGCCCCTTCCGCCCGGAAGGCGGATGCGCCAAGACGCGCGGCATGTGCCTCTTCTGCAAGATCGCGATCGGGGAGATCCCCTCCAAGGTCCTCTTCGAGGACGCCGACCTCCTCGCGTTCCACGACGTCGCGCCGCAGGCGCCCGTCCACGTGCTCGTCATCCCGAAGCGCCACCTCGCGTCGCTCGCCGAGGCGGCCGAGGCGGACGCCGCGATCCTCGGCAAGCTCGCGCTCGCCACGCGGCGCGTGGCCGAGGAGACGGGCATCGCGGCGAGCGGCTTCCGCGTCGTCGCGAACAGCGGTGCGGACGCGGGGCAGAGCGTCCACCACCTGCACCTGCACGTGATCGGCGGGCGCGCGATGGCCTGGCCGCCCGGCTGACGATCGGCGCGCCGCGGGTGCGGAGCGACGACCGCACCCGCGGAGTGGGCGCGCGGCGTGGGGTGCGGCAGGCGATCCGCAGGCGGCCCGATTCACGCGGATCGAGGCGGTTCGCGCGGTGGCATCGACCGTGCAATCGCCCTCGACGAACCCACCGGGACCCCACCCGAGGAGAACCACCATGATCCGCTTCGCCACGATCGCTCGCTCCGCCGCCGCCGCCCTCGCCCTCGCCCTGACCGCCGCGCCCCTCACCGCGCTCGCCGACGAGCCCGCCGCGGGCGCCCGCGATCACGGCCGCGACCACGAGGACCGCGCCGCCCGGTTCCCGATGAAGCCCGAGGCCTTCGAGCAGCTCGTCGAGAAGCGCATCGCCAAGGCGCGCGAGCACCTCGAGCGCGTGCTCGCCGCGCAGCCGCTGCCCGATCTCGTCAAGGTGAGCGTGCGCCGGGACTTCGAGGAGGGCGCCGCGCAGGTGCGCGCGGCCGCGAAGAAGGCCGCGGACGGCGGCACGGTGACGAAGGAGGAGGCCCGCGCCGTGCGCGAGCTCGCACGCTCGATCGTCGAGCAAGGGCGCGCGAAGTACGGCCTCGGCAAGCCGGATCACCCGAAGGGCCGGCGCGCGCAGGCGCACGGCAAGGGCCACGGCAAGGCGCACCCGCGGAAGGCGTGAGCCTCGGCCGGGCGCGAGGGCGGGCCCGCGCGCGAAAGGCGATCGGGCGCGGGAGGCGCGGGCGCTGCGGGCGTCGCGCGCCGACTCGCGGAGGAGTAGCGTGCCCGGCCCCGTCGCGGCGCGGCCGCGGCGAGCCAGCTCCCGAGGAGGCCCGCGTGAAGATCCGCGATCTCGTCCCCACCGCGCTCGGCGACGCGCCCGCCGACGCCATCGTCAAGAACGCCCGCATCCTCGACGTCTTCACGGGCGAGATCGAGCACGCGAACATCGCGATCCAGGGCAAGCGCATCGCCGGCATCGGCGATTACACCCAGGCCGGTCGCGTGATCGACGCGGGCGGGCGGATCGTGCTGCCGGGCTTCATCGACGCGCACGTGCACATCGAGAGCTCGATGCTCGTGCCGCGGCAGATGGCGCGCGCGGTGCTGTCGCGGGGCACGACCACGCTCGTGGCCGACCCGCACGAGATCGCCAACGTGCTCGGCACCGCGGGCGTCGAGTACATGATCCGGTCGACCGAGGGCATCCCGCTCGACGTGTACATCGGCGTGCCGTCGGCCGTGCCCGCGACGCGCTTCGAGACGTCGGGCGCGACCCTCGGCACCGACGACATGATCGGCCTCGTCGACCGCTACCCGAGCCGCATCATCGCGCTCGGCGAGGTGATGAACTACCCCGCCGTGCTCGGCCTCGATCGCGAGCTCCTGACGAAGATCGAGATCCTGCGGTCGCGCCACAAGCGCATCGACGGCCACGCGCCGGGGCTCTCGGGAAAGCGCCTGAACGCCTACCTCTGCGCGTTCATCCGATCCGACCACGAGTGCACGACCGAGGCCGAGGCGCTCGAGAAGGTCCGGCGCGGGATGCACGTCTTCATCCGCGAGGGCAGCGCGGCGCGCAACCTCGACGCGCTCATCGGCGCGGTCAACGAGCGCAACCACGGATCGTTCTCGTTTTGCACCGACGACCGCGACCCGCTCGAGATCCTGGACGAGGGCCACATCGATCACCTGGTACGCAGGGCGATCGCGCGCGGGGTCGACCCGGTGATCGCCGTGCGCATGGCGACGTTGAACCCGGCGCGCCACTTCGGGCTCCGCAGCATGGGAGCCGTCGCGCCGGGCTACAAGGCGGACTTCCTGCTCGTCGACGACCTCGAGGCGCTGTCGATCCACGCCGTCGTCAAGAACGGCCGCGTCGTCGCCGAGCGTGGCGAGATGGTCGCGCCGATCGAGGGCGATCTGCGCGACGAGCCCGGCGCGCTCGGGTCGTTCCGCATGCCGCCGCTGTCGGTCGAGGCGCTGCGCATCCCCGCGCGCGCGGGCGGAACGGTGCGGGTCATCCAGTTCTCGGAGGGCAGCCTGATCACGGCCGCTCGCGAGGTCACGCCGAAGGTCGAGGCCGGCGCGGTCGTGGCCGATCCGGGGCGCGATCTCGCCAAGGTGATCGTGGCCGATCGACACCGCGGCGAGCACCTCTCGGTCGGCCTCATCGGCGGCCTCGGGCTCGCGCGCGGCGCGGTCGCGACGAGCGTCGGCCACGACGCGCACAACGTGTGCGCGGCCGGCGTCGACGACGCGGACATGGTGCTCGCGGCGCAGACGGTCGCCGCGAGCGGCGGCGGGCTCGCGGTGGTCGCGGGCGGCGAGGTGATCGCGTCGCTCGCGCTGCCGGTGGCCGGGCTGATGTCGAACCTCGAGCTCTACGAGGTCGCGGCGCGGCTGCGCGCCATCCGCGCGGCGCTCCGCGTCTGCGGCACCGATCGCGAGGTGTTCATGACCCTGTCGTTCGTGCAGCTCGCGGTCATCCCGTCGCTGCGCCTGACCGATCAGGGGCTCGTCGACGTCGAGGCGCAACGGTTCGTCGACCTCTGGGCGAGCTGACCCGCGCCTCGCACCGCGCGCCCGCGCGAGGACCGCCACGCGAGCATCCGCGCCGCCATCGAAGTAGGCTGCGGCCATCCATGATGGTCGCCAGCCAGCGGGTCGTCCTCGGGAGCCTCGGCCTCCTCGTGATCGTCGCGATCGGGTGCGGCGGCGGGACCGACGGGCCGAGCGTGGCGACGGCCTCCGGCGCGAGCTCGGCCGCCGGCGGGCGGGGCCACGGTGGCGCGTCGACCGACACGCACGGCGGGGGCGGCACGGGGGGCGCGGGCGGCGCGGCGGCCAGCGGCGGCAACGGCGGCGGCAATGGCCCCGCGAGCTGCGCGGGCACGTACTCCCCGCCGACCGAGATCCCCGTCGCCGAGCCGGCCCTCCTCGAGGCGTCGGGCATCGTGAGCTCGCGCCGCAACCCGGGCGTCCTCTGGCTCCACAACGACTCGGGCGACACCGCGCGCCTCTTCGCCGTCGGCGTCGACGGCGCCGCGCTCGGCGTGCTCGACCTGCCCGGGGTCGAGGCGCACGACTTCGAGGACATCGCCGCAGCGCCCTGCCCCGACGGATCCGGGCCGTGCCTGTGGGTCGCCGACCTCGGCAACAACGATCTCAAGCGCGACGACCTCGCCCTCCTCGCGGTGGCCGAGCCCGCCGTCGACGCGAAGGTCCCGTTCGGCGCCGCAACGGCGTCGAAGGTCTGGCGCTTCCCGGTCGCGTACCCGAAGGGCGTCGCGATCAACGCGGAGGCGATCGTCGTCGCGCCCGACGGATCGGCCGTGTGGGCGTTCGAGAAGGTCGACGCGCCGACCGCGCGCATCTTCGGGGCGAAGACGCCGCTGTCGGAGTCCACGCCGACGGTCCTCGAGCAGGTGGGGTCGGTCCTCGCGCCCGGCGTGGCCGTGAAGAACGGCGTGATGATCACCGGCGCGGACCTGCACCCGTCGGGCGGTCGCCTGCTCGTCCGCGTGTACACCGGCGTCTACGAGTACCGCCTGGCCCCCGGCCAGTGGCCCGCGCACCTCGACCAGGCCGAACGGGTGACCATCGCGCTCGGCCCGCTGTCGGAGAAGCAGGGGGAGGCCATCGCCTACGACGAGGCGGGCACCGGCGTGTGGACGATCTCCGAGGACCCGAGCCTGAAGGCGACGCAGCCGCTGCACCACTACGCGTGCGCGGCGCCCTGACGACGGAGCTCGTGGCGATCGCGGGCGAGCGCCCAAGCGGCGATCGCCCCGAACCTCAGGGCGCGGATCCGCCCCGCGGAACGCGCGCGACGGCGGCGACGACGCGGTCGAGGAGCCCGCGCACGGCCTCGCCGACGGGCGCGTCGCGATCGAGGCGCGTCGAGAGCTCGCGGGCGCGCTCGGGGCCGCGCGCGCAGAGGTGCGCCGACGTGACGACGCCGGCGCGCCCCTCGAGGCCGTGAAACAGGGCGTAGAGGTCGGGCCCGACCGCGCGGCGAGGCGCGGGGCGGACCTCGAGCTCGGCGCCGCTCGGGAGCGCGGCGGTGAAGCCGGCGACGAGGTGGTCGACGGGATCGACCCACGGATCCGGCGCGCCCGGAGTGCCCTTCGCCAGCCATTCGGCCACGGTCGTCCGATCGATCGGAGGCGCGGCCGCGCCGAGGCCGAGCGACAAGCCGTGGGGCGCGAGCGCCCGCTCGACCTCGGCGATCGTCGCGGCGCCGGCGACGTGCACGAGCTGCGAGGCGCGGTCGACGACGGGTGCCGCGGGCGGAGGCGGCGCGGGCCTGCGAGCGGGCGCCTCGCGCGGCACGAGGTTGCCCGGGTTCATCACGCCCGCGGGGTCGAAGACGCCCCGCAGCGCGTGGATCACGTCGACGCCGAGGCCGATCTCGGCGCCGAGCTTCGGGGCCTTGCTGCGGCCGACGCCGTGGTGGTGCGAGAGCGTGCCGCCGGCCGCGATGGCGGCGTCGAGCGCAGTGCGCCACGTGGCGTCGTACGTCTGGAGCTCGGCCTCGGGGCTCGCCCCGGATCCTGCGAATGTGAAATATATGGAGCACCCGTCCGGGTAGGCGTGCGACAGGTGCGCCATGACGAACACGCGCTTGCCGAGAGCCTCGCGCACGGCGCGGTACAGGCCGTCGAGCTTCGACCACGGGGCCGCGACCTCCATCGTGTCGCCGAACGCGCCGGCCATGAAGATCGGCGCCTGCCGGTAGCTCACGGCGTAGCGCTTGGCGAGCCAGTGCCGCGCGGGCTCCTCGCCGAGCGCGAGGCCGCCATGGCGCGCCGCGATCGCCGACGCGCTCGCCAGGTCGGCCGCCGCGCCGTCGACCGTCCCGTCGAAGACGAGCACGAGCTGCGAGCCGACGAGGCCGCGATCGCCGAGCGCGTCGACGAGCGAGTTGACGATCCCGGGCACGCGCAGCAGGCCCCGCAGCGCCACGGCGCCGGCGCCGGGGATGTGGTGCGTCTGCAGCGCGTTCGGCTCGCGCTTCGGTCGCCCGTGCGCCGCCGATCGCGCGCGCTTCTTCGCGCCCATGCTGGCCAGGAACGAGTCGAACGGGTCGTAGAGCCTCGCGACGGCCGGGCGCAGCCCGCGCTGAAAGAGCTCCTGCATCACCGTCCAGCCGGCCTCGATCGACGCGAACGAGAACGCGCCGAACGACCGCGTGGCCGGCGCCGGGTGCAGGCGCAGCCGCGCGCTCGTGACGACGCCGAAGACGCCCTCGCTGCCGATGACGAGCGGCGTCAGGTCGGGGCCGCGCGTGCGGCGCTCGAGGCGCACGACCTCGCCGCGGCCGACGACGCACTCGAGCGACGCGACCATGTCCTCGATCTTGCCGTAGAGCCCCGAGCACTGGCCGGCCCCGCGCGCCGCGACCCAGCCGCCGACGGTCGAGCACAGGATCGACGACGGGAAATGCCCCGCCGTGAAGCCCGCGCCCGCGAGCTCCTCCTCGAGGCGGATGCCGATCGCGCCCGCCTCGACCTCGAGCGACGGCGCGTCGCGGTCGAGCGCGCGCCAGCGGTTCATGCGCTTGAGGTCGACGACGACGGTGCGGCGGTCGGGCAGGATGCCGCCGCACACGCCCGATCCCGCGCCGAAGGGCACGATCGGCACGCCCTCGTCGGCGCAGAAGCGCACGAGCGACGCGACCTCTTCGGTCGACGACGGCCACGCGACGGCGCCGGGCTCGTGCGCCGCGATCCGGCCCGCCTGCACCTCGAGGTGGTGGCGCGGCCAGAGGTCGCGCGCGTAGGCGATCTTGTCGACGGGGGACGTGCTCGTGCGGAGACCGGGCAGCGCGGAGCCGAGATCGCGTTCGAGGTCCATCGCCGAGAGGTTCGAGCGGTCGGGGCGGGGACGCAAGCGGACGCGCGGCCCGCGGCGGCTACGCGGGCGCCGCGACCACGCGATCTCGACCGGCGCGCTTCGCCGCGTAGAGCGCCTCGTCGGCGCGCGCGAGCGTGACCTCGACGGGCTCGTCGGGCCCCCGCGCGACCGCGACCCCGACCGACACGGTGGCGCGCACCGGCGTCCCGGTGCCCGCGTCGAGCCGCAGCGCCGCGCACTCGCGCCGGATCGCCTCCGCGCGCCGGAGCGCGACGGGCAGCGTCGCCCCGGTCAGGACGACGACGAACTCCTCGCCGCCGAACCGGCACGCCAGGTCCGACGATCGGACGCGCGCCCCGAGCACGCCCGCGAGCGCTTGCAGCAGGCGATCGCCGAGCGGGTGGCCGTAGGAGTCGTTGACGAGCTTGAAGTGGTCGACGTCGACCGCGAGCAGCGCGACCGGCTCGCCGGCGCGCGCCGCGGCGGCGAGATCGCGCGCGATCGACTCGTCGAAGTAGCGGCGGTTGAAGAGCCCGGTGAGCGGATCGCGGATGGCCTGGTCGCGAAGGATCTTGTTCAGGGCCTCGATCTCGGCGACCCGCGCGGCGAGGTCGGCCTGCGCCCTCGCGAGGGCGGCCTCGGTGCGCCGCCGCTCGGTGACGTCCTGCTTGATGGCGATGAAATGGGTGAGCGCGCCCGACTCGTCGACGACGGGCGCGATGGACTGCTCCTCGTCGTACGTCGACCCGTCCTTGCGCCGGTTCACGATCGTGCCGGACCAGGTCTCGCCGCGCGCGACCGTGCGCCAGAGCTCGCGGTAGAACTCGGGCGCGTGCTCGCCCGACTTGAGGATGCGCGTGTGCTGCCCGACGAGGTCCTCGGCCGAGTAGCCGGTGATCGCGCACGCCGCCGGGTTCACCCAGGTGATCACGCCCTGTCGATCGGTGATGACGACGCCGTTGGCCGCGGAGCGCAGCGCGGTCGCCTGCACGCGCAGCGTGTCCCCCGCGTACGGCGAGCCGCGCATGTCGCGGATCGCGGCGAGCACGACCGGACGGCCGGCGCGCTCGAGCGGGGTGAGCGCGATGTCCACCGGCACGTCGTGGCCGTCGTGGTGGCGCGCGACGAGCGCGATCCCCGCGCCCATCGCGCGCGGGCGCGCCTCGGCGGCGTAGCGCCGGCGGTGCGCGGCGTGGCCCTGGAAGCGGTCGGGCACGAGGGCCTCGACGGGGAGGCCGACGAGGCCCCCGGGGTCGTAGCCCAGCAGTCGCTCGCACGCGGCGTTGGCGAAGAGGACGAGGCCGTGGTCGTCGGTCACCAGCATGCCGTCCGAGGCGGTCTCGAAGAGCGTCCGGAACAGCCTGCCGTCGTCGTCCAGGGGAGGCGACATGGGGGAAGGAGCGAGCCTACCACCCGCGGGCCCGCGTCCACCACGATCCGCCGCAGGGTGGCCCCCGCGACGGTCCCTCAATGGCTATCCCTTCTCGGCGACGATCAGGATGCGCGGCGATTCGGTGCCAAAGAAGACGCCGGGATGCGCGTGATGACCGGTGACCTCGACGACCTTGTAACCGGCGTCGTGGAGCATCGTCCCGAGCTCGTGGAGCGCGTAGAGACGAATGGAGTAGTCGATCTCGCGCGACCGGCCGTCGTCGAACATCGCCGTGCGCTTGACGCGAAGGCGGCTCGTGAAGAAGTCGAAGTACGTCTCGTCCATGCAGACGCAGCCCTCGCCCTCGAACCACACGAGGCTCGGCAGGCGCGGCGCCACGTAGTCGCGATTGGTGACGTCGAGCAGCAGCATGCCCCCCTGCCGCAGCGCGCGGTGCGCGCGGAGCAGGACGTCGAGGTTCTTCTCCTCGTCGAAGTAGCCGAAGCTCGTGCCCCAGCAGTAGATGCCGTCGAAGGTCTCCTCGAAGGCCATCTCCCGCATGTCGCCCTGCAGGAAGTTGAGCTTCTGCCCGCGATCCTGGGCCTCGTCGGCGGCGCGCGCGAGCATCGCGAGCGAGAGGTCGTAGCCGACGACGCTGTAGCCGCGACTGGCGAGCTCGACCGCGTGCTGACCAGCGCCGCACGCGAGGTCGAGGATCACGGCGCCCTTCTCGAGCGCGAGGCTCTCCTCGATGAAGTCGGCGTCCTTGCGCACGTGCTTCGGCTCGAGCCGATCCATCGTGCGGAGGTAGTCGTCACCGAAGAGGTCCTCCCACCACGAGCGCGGGCGCTTGCGCGTCTCCGGGGGCGTCGTGGTGGCGACGGGCGAGGGCTTGACGGGCGCAGCCCCGGGGAACGCCGGGGCGACCGCGCCGGGCGCGGACGTCGGCGGGGGCGTCGCGGCGGGGCGCGCGGCCGGGGGCGGAGGCGGCTTCGAGATCGCGGCCGGCGGCCGGTCCGAGGTCGGGCGGGCGCGAGCGACGTCGTCGGCCGAGGGCGCGGCGGCGACCGTGGCGATGGCGGGCAGCGCGCCCGGCGCGGGGTCGCGCGGCTGGGTGAGGATCGCCAGGCTCGGGAACGGGACGGGAGGCGCGCCGATGTCCGGAATGCTGGCGCTCGGGGCGCGCTTCGGCGGCGGGGGCGGCGGCGGCGGCTTCCGGGGCGCCGCCAGCGGGCCGTCCATGTCGAGGTCGACCGGGATCTCCTCGCTCGGTGGCGCGCTGTCGGTGGCGTCGACGTCGATCTCGTCGATCGTCTCGGGGTCGTGGATGCGGAACGGGCTGCTCGGCGGCGGCGGCAGGGGGGCCTCGAGCGCCGCCGCGGCGATGACCACCTTCGGCGGGCCCGCCACCGGCGGGGGAGGCGGGTGCCCGCCGGGCGGCGACGCCGCGACGGGATCGGACGGCGGTCCGAAGCCGCCGTGCCCCGGCGCCCACGGCAGGCTGGACGAGCCCGGGATCGTCGGGGCCGCGTCGGGGATCTCGACGTCCGACCAGGCCGAGCGCGGCAGCGTGGGGGCGGCGTCGGGCACCTCGATGGGCCGGCGGACCTCTCCCCGACGGGTCGGCGCGGCGTCGGGGACGGCCGTCGGCTCGTCGAGCGGGCCGAAGTCGTCGAACGGCTCGACGTCGATCTCGGGCGTCGGCGCGACGAGCGGCGCGCGCGCGACCTCCGGCACGCCCATGCCGGCGCTGACGAGGCTCGCCGCCTGCTCGACGACGGGCGGCATCGGCGTCCAGCCCTTCTCGAGCACGTCGGGCGAAGCAGGCGGCGGCACCGAGCCGATCTGGATGATGCGCTGAGGCCGGATGACGTCGTCCCCCGGCGGCGGGGGCGGCGCCTGCTCGACCTCGGGGTCCGGCAGCCGAGCGAAGCTCGCGACGGGCCCGGGCGGGGCCGTCGGCGAGATCTCGTCGAAGGGCGCCTCGTTCCCGGAGACGTCGACGACCTGCGCGCGCGGCACGGAGTCCGCGGGGATCTTCACCGTGCGGCGCGACTGGCGGCGCCGCGCGGGCCAGCCGTCACCCGGGTCACTGGGCGCCGGCGTGGGCGGGTCGGCGAACGAGGATCGCGTCCGGCCGTCGGCCTCGCCATCGGGCGCCGAGGGGGCCGGCGGCCGCGGCCCGAAGACCGGCGCGGGGCCGAGGGGGGCGAGCTCGTCGAGGCCGGCGATCGTCGGGAGCGTCGGCGGCGGAGGCGGCGCGGGCAGCGGCACCACGACGGGCGCGACGCCGGCGGCGGGCCGAGGCGGGGGGGTGGACCGCGGGCCGCCTGGCCGCGGGGGAGCCGCTGGCGCGCCGCGGAGCGGCGAGGCGGAGACGGCCGAAGCGAGGGGCGGCGCGGGGTTCGACGGCGACGCGGACGGCGCCTCGGCGGGCGGCGGTGCCGATGGGGGCGCCGGGCCGGGGGCCGCTCCGTCGCGATCCTCGGTGGACTGCGCCGGCCCCGAAGGCAGGGCGTCGCGCGGCGTCTCGTCGGTCACGGCGTGCTCCCGCCGCCGGACGCGCGCGCGTGGCCGGGGCGCGAGGCGGTCGCCCCGGCGGCGAGGGCCTGCCCCATGCGGATCGTGCCGAGCGGCGCCGTGAAGGCGGGCGAGGCGCCCTTCTCGACGAACACGACGGCGGTGGATCCGAGGTGAAATACGCCGATTTCGTCGCCGCGCGCGACGGATCGGGGCGGCGCGATCGGGTGATCGCCGACCGGCACGTCGCGCCCCGCGACGCCCGTCACGGTGATGCGTCCGACGATCATCGCGCCGACCATCACGACCGTGACGCGCCCGCGCGCCGAGCCGTCGACCGGGTCGATCACGATGGCGACGCGGCGGTTGCGGGCGAAGAGCGAAGGGATGTGGCGCTCGCCGATCGAGTTGACCGGATAGAGGTCGCCGGGCATCGAGCGGACGACCGTCACGGCGCCCCCGACCGGGGCGTGCACCCGGTGGTAGTCGCGGGGCGAGAGGTACACGACGACGAACTGCCCGCCGTCGTAGCGATCGGCCTCGGCGGCGTCGCCGACGAGCTCGGCGACCGTGTAGTCGCGGCCCTTGATGCGGAAGCGGCCTCCGCGGTCGACCGGGCCGATGGCCTCGATCCGCCCGTCGGACGGGCTGACCACGGCGTCGGCGTCGACGTCGATCGGCCGGGCGCCGTCGCGCAGGGCGCGCGTGAAGAAGGCGTCGAAGCTGCCCCACGCGCCGACCGGGTCGACGGTGTCCTCGAGCGCCACGTCGTACGCGCGGGCGTAGAGGCCGACGACGGCGGTCGAAAGCGCGGTAGGCAGGCGAGCGTCGCAAAGACGCCCGACGGCGCGGGTGATGTGGGTCCTCGGGAGCACCCGAAGAAGCTGTGCGGCGGCGTAGGTGGCTGCGGTCATGGAGGAAGTGCGGGACGGACCCGTCGGATGCTAGGCCCCGCCATGGACCCCGGTCAACGCTTCGCCGGGCGAGGTCACGATGAAGACGCGAAGGCGGCGACCGCGGAGGGGCGACCGGCCTCGGGGCGCGGCGATCCGTTTCGGCGCTCCGCGATGGAGCGGGAAGGCTCGGCCTGGACCGTCGAGCGCGCGCCACCCTGGAATTGCCCTGGAATGTGGCCCGCACGGGGTCGGCATGGGGCTCGCACTACGGGTGGGCAGACCACCTGGAAAGGAGCCGGACCATGAAGATCACGTTCCACGGAGTGCGAGGGAGCATCGCGTCGCCCGGGCCCGAGACCGCGGGCGTGGGGGGCAACACGAGCTGCGTCGAGGTCGCGTGCGGGGCGTCCCGCATCGTGCTCGACGCGGGCACCGGGCTGCGCAAGCTCGGCGACCGCATGCTGGCCGAGGGGCGCGCCGTCGACGCGACGGTGCTGCTCTCGCACCTGCACTGGGACCACATCCAGGGCCTGCCGTTCTTCGTGCCGGCGTACGTGCCGTCGACGCGGCTGCGCATCGTGGGCGCCCACGGCGGCGTGATGTCGCTCGGCGACGTGCTCTCGCACCAGATGACCGCGCCCGTCTTCCCGGTGCGCTACGGCGAGCTCGGCGCGCGCATCGAGCTCTGCGAGGTGCGGCAGGGCGACGCGTTCGACGTCGGGGAGGCGCGCGTGCGCGTGGCGAAGCTGAACCACCCCGGCGGCGTGTACGCGTACCGCATCGACCACGGGGGCAAGAGCGTCGTGTACGCCACCGACACCGAGCACTACGCATGCATCGACCCGTCGCTGCGCGCGCTCTGCGAGGGGGCGGACGTGCTCATCTACGACGCGCAGTACACGCCCGAGGAGTACCGCGGCGACGGCGGGCGATCCAAGGTCGGCTGGGGGCACTCGACGTACGTCGCGGGGACCGAGGTCGCGCGCGCCGCGGGCGTCGGCGAGCTCGTCCTCTTCCACCACGACCCGCAGCGATCCGACGCCGGCGTGGCGGACGTCGAGGCGCGGGCCCGGCAGCTCTTCGCGCGGTCGACCGCGGCGCGCGAGGGCCTGGTGATCGACCTCGAGGAGGTCGCCCGCGCGGCGGCCTGAGCCGCCGTGGACGCCCCGGTGATCGCGATGGACGGCGGCGCGGCGACCGCGCGGCGCGAGGCCGTGACGGGGGCGGGGCGGCCCCCTATGCTGGTCGGCGGCTCGCTCACCATGTCGTCGCGCCTCTCGCTGCTCGTCGATCTCGCCTCGATGCTCGCGCGCGAGATCGACTTCGACGCCCTGCTCGGCACCGCCTGCGAGCGGCTCGCCGTCGCGCTCCGCGCCGATCGCGCGACGATCTGGCTCTGCGACGCCGAGCAAGGCGACCTCGTGACGCGCGTCGCGCTCCTGCCCGAGCTGCCCGCGCTCCGCCAGCCGCTCGAGCGAGGGATCGCCGGCTACGTGGCGCGCACCGGCGAGGTCGTGCGGGTCGACGACGCCGCGCGCGACGCGCGCTTCGATCCGAGCGCCGACCGGGCCACCGGCTACACGACGCGATCGATGCTGGTCGCCCCGATCCGCGAGGAGGCGCGCGCGCCGATCCGCGGCGTCGTGCAGCTGCTCAACCGCGAGGGCGGGCCGTTCGACGAGGACGACGAGCGCTACCTGGTCGCGCTCACCACGCAGCTCGGGCGCGCGCTGGCGCTGACGACGCTGCGCGCCGAGGAGGGCGGCGGCCCGGGCGTCGTGCTGCGCGGGCCGTACAACCGCATCGTCGGGCGCAGCGCGGCGATCGCGGCCGTCTACGAGCGCATCCAGCTCGCGGCGCAGACCGACGCGACCGTGCTCCTGCGCGGCGAGACCGGGACCGGCAAGAGCCTGTTCGCGCGCGCGATCCACGTGAACTCGAGGCGGCAGGCCCGACCGTTCGTGATCGTCGACTGCACGACCCTGCCCGCGCAGCTCGTCGAGAGCGAGCTCTTCGGCCACGAGCGCGGCGCGTTCACCGGCGCCGACCGGCGCGTCCCCGGCAAGATCGAGCTCGCCGAGGGCGGCACGGTGTTCCTCGACGAGCTCGGCGACCTCCCGGCCGAGATCCAGGGCAAGCTGCTGCGGTTTCTGCAGGATCACACGTTCGAGCGCGTCGGCGGGCGGCAGACGCTGGTGGCCGACGTGCGCGTCGTGCTCGCGACGCACCGCGACCTCGAGCGCGCGGTCGCCGAGGGCCGCTTCCGCGAGGATCTCTACTATCGCGCCCGCGTCGTCGAGATCGAGCTGCCGCCGCTGCGCGCGCGCGGGCCCGACGAGATCGAGGGGCTGGCGCGCCATTTCGCGGGGATGTACGCCGAGCGCTACGGGCGGCCCAGCCCGCGGATCGAGCCGGGCGCGCTCGAGGTGATCCGCGCGCACGCCTGGCCGGGCAACGTGCGCGAGCTCGAGCACTGGATCGAGAGCGCGATCGCGCTCGCCCCCGACGGGCGCCTCACCGCGGCGCACCTGCCCGCGCGCCGCGCCCCGAGCCCGCGGTCGGAGGCCGCGACCGCTCCGCAGATCGCCCCCGCCCGACGCGACGGCGAGGTCACGCTGCCGGCGGGGCTGTCGATCGACGAGGCGACGCGCCGCTACGTGGAGGCCACGATCGACGCCTGCGAGGGCAACAAGACCGAGGCCGCTCGCCGCCTGCGGATCGGCAGGAACCGCCTCGCGCGCGCGATCGGCAAGAAGGGCTGAGAGGCCGCGCGCCTCGGCGCCGCGCGGTCGCCCGTGGTAGACCCCGGACGGTGGGCGCACCTCCCGATCTCGACTGCCTCGCTTGCGGGGCCTGCTGCCGGCAGGGCAGCGACGGGCGCATCCTCGTGCCCGCCGAGGACCTCGCCCGCTGGCGCGCGATCGGTCGCGACGATCTCGCCGACTCCCTGGTACCCGGGCACTTCGGCGAGCTCGCGTTCCCGTACCGCGCCGACGGATCGTGCGTGCACCTCGGCACGCCCGACGGCGCGCACGCATGCTCGATCTACGCCGACCGCGGGACGACCTGCCGGGAGTTCGAGGCAGGGAGCCGGCAATGCCTCGAGTTCCGACGCGAAGCGGGCGTCGATCCGCCGCGCGAGCGGTGAGCCGAGGGGATCACACGGGCACGGGGCCACCGAAGGCGCCGAGGAAGCGGGCGACCCAGACGACGGCGCCCGCGACCGCGAGCGCACCGATCACGCGATGCGCGGGGCGCTCCCACGGAAAGGGCGCGTCGACGCCGCGCGCGACCCTCCAACCCGCGCGGGCCGCGACGTAGACCGCGACGCACGGCGTGACCACGGGCGCGAGCGGGTGGAGCTCGACGGCCCGAGCGACGTGGCCCTGGAGCAGCGCGATCGACGCGCGCGTGAGCCCGCACGCGGGGCACGGGACGCGCGCCAGCAGCGCCAGCGGGCAGAGCGTGAGGTCGGAAGCGACGACGAGGGCCGCGAGCGCGACGAGCCCGAGGATCGCCAACGCTCGCCCCTGCTGCCCGGACGCGAAGCGTGCCGCGCGCCCGGCCACCGCCACGATCAGGTCAGCTCGCGGCCGTCTGCCATTTTCATCGACCCGGTCAGGATCATGATGAGGTCGAACATGGCCCAAAAGCCACAGCCGCCGAAGGTGATGAGCTGAACCCACCAGTTGCTGTAGCCCATCATCTTGCGATGAATGCCGAGACCGCCGAGGAAGAAGCAGATCAGAATCATCGTCGTCTTGGACTGCGCGGGCGTGTCGCTCATCAGTTTGCTCTCCTTGTGAGTGTCCCCAAGGTGAACCTAGCCGGTCTCGTCGCCAACTCGCAACCCCATTGCACGGCAATCGGCGGCTCCGGGACAATCCCGACTTGCCGCACCTCGGCGGCCACGCCACCGGACGACGCTCTCGCTGGTCGAGGCGCCGCCCCGCCGCCGCGAGCAGGACGCCTGTTGGTCGCCGGAAGCTCGCCCCTCGCCGAGAAGGTGCGGTCGCCACCCCTTTCGATCGTCGGCTTGAAAGCCGGTGCAAAGCGGCCAGGAAGCCCGACCTACGGCCGGGTTCGAATCGATCCGAGCCCGGCAGCGCCTCTCTCCTGGGGAGTGGGGTTGGCTGGCACGGGGTGGCGACGCAGGAGGCGTTGCGCCGACGCGGGCCGCGACCGTACGGTTCGATCCGAGGAGGTACGAGATGACCAAGTACGCTGTGTTGGGATCGGGGCAGGTCGGTAAGGTGCTGGCGGACGGCCTGCTGGGCCTCGGCCACGAGGTGATGCGCGCGAGCCGCGAGCCGAGCAAGCTCGCGGAGTGGAAGGCGGGCGCGGGCGCGGGCGCGCAGGTGGGCACGTTCGCGGAGGCGGCGGCGTGGGGCAACCAGGTCGTGCTCGCGGTGAAGGGCAGCGCCGCCGAGGAGGCCGTCGGGCTGGCGGGGCCGGAGAACCTCGCGGGCAAGACCGTGATCGACGCGACGAACCCGATCGCCGACGCGCCGCCCGTGAACGGCGTGCTGCGCTACTTCACGAACCACGACGAGTCGCTGATGGAGCGCCTGCAGAAGCGGGCGCCCGAGGCCCACTTCGTCAAGGCGTTCTCGTGCGTAGGCGGGCCGTTCATGGTCCAGCCGAAGTTTCCCGGCGGGCCGCCGACGATGTTCATCTGCGGCAACGACGAGGCGGCCAAGGGCGAGGTGCGGACGCTGCTCGAGGCGTTCGGCTGGGACACGGCCGACATGGGCGCGGTCGAGGCGGCGCGGGCGATCGAGCCGCTCTGCATGCTCTGGTGCATCCCCGGGCTGTCGAAGAACAGCTGGGGCCACGCCTTCAAGCTCCTGCGGCTGGGCTGAAGAGGTGTAGAGAATCCACCACGGAAGCGGCAGAGGAGAGGATTGAACATCGGTGTCTTCTCTGTGCCTCCGTGGTGAACCCATCGTGATTTTCGGACCCCTCTCAAGACAGCGCGCCACGCGAGCGCGGCTGTCGCGGCCCCGCGCGAGGATGACACGATGGGACGATCGCCGGACGACGACGGACAACCCGCTTCGGCGGTGCCGACACCGCGCACGGCCGGGCGCGGGACGTGGCGGCCGCATGCACCTTCGTCGAAGCCGCACGCGGCCCCCGGCGCCGGGTCGCCCCGCGGTGGCGACTGCGAAGACACCTGCGCGGCGTTCGGGGCAGCGCGGGGTCGTTTCCTGACGCGGCGCTCGCTGCGCACCCGCGCCCTCGGCGGCCTCGCGCTGACCGCTGCGACCCTGATCGCGGGCGAGGCGGGGGCGCGACCGCCCTTCGAGCCGACCGACGTCTCGCTCGAGGAAAGCGGGACGGTCGAGATCGACACGCAGATTGGCCTGCTCCGCACCTCGGACGCGCGGTGGAAGAGCCCGCTCGTGGACGTCGAGCTGGACGTCGGCGTCGCCCCCGGCGTGGAGATCGACCTCGATTTCGCGTACGCGGCGCTGGGCCCCGAGAGCGGGCGGATGGGCTACGCCGAGTCGGCGCCGGACAACCTGTGGGCCGCCATGAAGCTCGGGCTCCTGAACCGACGAGACGAAGCCACGGGCAAGGCGTGGTCGATCGTCGCGCAGCTCGGGCCGCGCGTCCCGACCTCGCGGGGCGCGCACGGCGCCGGCGGCGAGGCGCTGCTGCTCGTCGGACGCACGTGGCCCGGCCAGCACGTCGTGCTCAACGTGGGGGCCGCCGTCGACCCCGCGCCGGAGGCGGGCGCGCGCCGGCCCGCCGGGATCGAGCTCGGGATCGACGTCGACTACGACCTCGACCGCGCGCACCGCTTCTCGCTGCTCGGCGAGATCGGCGGCTTCGCGGCGCTGACCGGCGCGAGTCATCAGGTCCACGCGACGCTCGGAGTCGGCTGGTCCGCGACGAGCTGGCTCACCCTCAGCGCGTCGGGGCTCGCCGGGTTCGTGGGCGACAGCGATCGGTTCGGCGTGCTCCTCGGCGTGTCGCCGAAGTGGGCGATCTGGCAGTAGGCGGTCCCGCCCATCGCGTCCCCGCCCGCGCGCGAGCCACGATGTCGAACGGGAGCTCACGCCCCGGGCCGCGTCCTACGCTTCAGTCGTCGTGGTGCCGATCGCGCCCACGACCGCCGCGGCGATCGCGATCGCCCTCCTCGGCATTGCCGAGCTCCAGGCTCGGTCCGACGCCGGGGAGCGTGAGGCGCCGAGTGGCCGGGTCGTAGCCGCGAACGAGGACCGCCGCCGAAGCGACGAGGAGGCCGATCGCCGCGACGGCCGCCACGGGGTGCGCCGAGGCGATGGCGTGCGCGGGGTCGCCGACCTGCTTGCCATCGACCATGTCGATCGCCACGTTCTCTCGGCGGCGGATCGCCTGGAGCGCGAGGCCCGCGAGGTGCGCCGCAACGACCGCGACCATCGCGTACACCAGGACCGCGTGAACGTCCTTCACCACATGCCCGCCTCGCGCGATCAGCGCGCCCGTGGCCGCGACGCCCAGGAGGAGCGCGAACATCGCGAAGGCGGCCCACGCGTTCGCCGGGTTGTGCCCTCGGTGCCGCTCGCCCTCGCCCCGGAATACGCCGCGCAGATAGGACACGACCGACCCGGGTCCGAAGGCGAAGGAGCGGAAGCGCGCGTAGCGCGAGCCGACGAACCCCCACGCGACGCGGAGGACCACCGCGATCGCGGCGATCGCCCCGAGCAGCATGTGGACGACGAAGGAGGGGCTGTGCTCGTCGGCGACGGACGCGACCACGAAGGCGGAGGCGAACGAGCCGGCGAGGGTCCAGTGAAGGAGACGAGTCGGCAGGTCCCAGACGAGGACGCGCGTGGACGGGGACGGCGCGGGCGATTTGGACGTCATGCGAACACCATGGAGTCGAACGGACGAGCTTGCATGAGAGCTCGCTGAGATCCTTCTCAGGAACCGCCGGGGCGGCGCGGTTCTTTCGTCGAGGCCCGCGCCCGCACGCGCTGCGCACACCCGTCGGGTCGGACGCGCGGCTGCGCGCCGGGACGCAAGCGCTGCCGCCCGATGCCCCGAGGGTCGATCCCGGGGGTGGGCCGCAGCGGGCGCCACGGCAGACTCCTGCCATCGAGAATCCCCGGCCGTACGGCCCGCGTCCCTGCCCGGGCCGGAAAGGCCCCACTTCGCGCGTGCGGTCCGAGCCTTGCAGACTGACGCGCAACTCGGGGTTGGCCATGGCCCCGCACGTCACCGAGGCGCCGCGTCCGGAGCCGTCGGGCGACGTTCGACGCCTCGAACGCGCGCCGCGGCGCGCCAGACCCTTCGTCAACGAGCACGTGGGGAGTCAGGGCACGGTGATTGCGATGCTTGCCTACATGAGCACCGCGAACCGGACACCGTCGGGGGCGCGAGCCACCGAGAGCGGGGACACGTCGCGCTTGGCTGCAAATGGAGCGGGGCCGAAGCCTCGAGAGCTCGCGCCCGTGGTTCACCACGGCCACGCGGCCACGCTCGAGATCTTGTCGGGCGTCGCCGCGGGCGCGGCCGGCGGGTCCGCGGCCGGCCCCCCCGGCATGCTGGCCGGCGCGGTCCTCGGCGGAATGGTCGGTGCGGCGGCCGTCTTCGCCATCGACCGGACGGCCGCCGCGACGCGCGCGAACGACGAGCAGCTCGACCACGATATCGGCGTCATCGGGGGCGATCTCGGCAACGTCCAGCCCCCGAGCGACGGCGAGCCCGACCTGCGGAGCGCCGAGGACCAGTTCTTCAACGGACCGCTATCGGGGCCTCCGGACGGTCGCGCGTAGCCAGGGTCCGCCCCGCGACCGCCCTCCTCGCAATCGGCGGCGGCTTGGGGCACGATGGCCTTCTCGTGTCGTCGGCTCCCAGGGGCAAGACCATCGCGAGGCTGCTCGTCCTCGGGGCGGCCTACGTCGCCACCGGCTGGCTAGGGCTCTCCATCCCCTACGCCGGCCGATACATCACGCTCGTCTGGATCCCGGCGGGCATCGCTCTCGCCGCGCTGCTCCGATGGGGCCCGGCGTCCTGGCCAGCCGTCACCGTGGCTGCGCTCCTCGTGAACCTGTCCGCCGGCGCCCCCTGGCCGCTGGCGGCGGGCATCGCCGCGGGAAACACGATCGGCCCGTGGATGGCCGCGAGGTGGCTCGTCCGCGTCGGGTTCCGACCCGCGCTCGACCGCTCCCGGGACGTCGGATTCTTCATCGTGGCGTCGGGCGCGGGCATGGCCGTGACGGCCTCGTGGGGCAGCGCCTGTCTTCATCTGGCGGGGTCTTTGGACCTCGCGTCCCTGGGACCGGCGTGGCTCTCATGGTGGATGGGAGACTCCGTCGGCGCCCTGCTCGCCGGCCCTCCGCTGCTGGCGCTGGACCGGAGGAGCCTCGGGCGCCTCCTGCGGGCCCCCGGGCAAGCGCTGCTGTGGCTCGTCATCGCGTGTCCGGTCGCCTGGCTCGGGTTCCTCGACGACGCCGCGCCGATCAGCCGCATCTTGCCGATGGCGTTCCTGACGCTGCCACTGCTCACGTGGGCAGCCCTGCGCTTCGGGGTCGCCGGGGCGGCGCTGGCCGCGCTCGGGTTCTCGCTGGTCGCGGCCTCGCGCGCCGCGACGGGTCACGGCCTGTTCCAGCAGACCGACCCCCGGATCGGGCAGTTTCTGCTGTGGAGCTACATGGCGGCCCTCGTCGTGACCGGGCTCCTCATCACGGCGCTGCAGGCCGAGCGGCGACGCGTCGAGCGCGCGCTGCGCGAGAGCGAAATCAAGCTACGCGGGCTCTACGAGCTCTCACCGGTCGGCATCGCGCTCGTCGACGACGCGGGGCGCTACGTGGAGTTCAATCCGGCGTTCCAGCGCATGTCCGGATATCCTGCCGAGGAGCTGCGGACGCTCGACGTGTCGACGCTCTTCCCCGAGCGGACTCCGACCGACGCCGCAGCGCCGCGCGCGGGCCGTCACGACGCCCACGAAACGGAGATCGTCCGCAAGGACGGCAGCCTCGTGCCCGTGCGACAGAACGGAGTACCGATCACCCGGGCCGACGGCCGCAAGCTCACCTGGTCGATGGTCGAGGACGTCACCGAGAGCCGCCGCGTCGCGTCCGACCTGCGGGTCGCGGCGGCGGCGTTCGACTCGTACGAAGGCATGATCGTGACGGACGCCGAGACCCGGATCCTGCGCGTCAACCGGGCGTTCACCGAGCTCACGGGCTACGCCGCGGAGGACCTCGTGGGTCGAACTCCGCGCCTCCTGCAGTCGGGGCGGCACGGCCCCGAGTTCTACCGGGCGATGTGGCGGAGCATCCACGAGACCGGCGGCTGGCAGGGAGAGATCTGGGACCGCCGCAAGAACGGCGAGGTCTACCCGAAGTGGCTCACCATCTCGACCGTGCGCGACGAGGGTGGCGCCGTCACCCACTACCTCGGCGCGCAGGTGGACATCACGCTGCGCAAGCTGGCCGAAGAGCGCATCGAGGCGCTGGCGTTCTTCGACCAGCTGACGGGCTTGGCGAATCGGACGCTCCTCCTGGACCGCTTGACGCAAGCGAGGACCGCGAGCGGCCGAAGCGGGCAGTTCGGCGCGCTCCTCCTCATCGACCTCGACCACTTCAAGACGCTGAACGACACGCTCGGCCACGACGTCGGCGACGCCCTGCTCCGGCTCGTCGCGGCGCGCCTCACGGGCTGCGTTCGCGAGGGGGACACCGTGGCACGGCTGGGCGGCGACGAGTTCGTCGTGCTGCTCGGGCCGCTCGGCACGAACGAGGCGGACGCCGCCCGGACGACCGAAGCCCTCGGCGAGACGCTGCTCGCCGAGATCGGCCGCGGCTACCAGCTCGGCGACGTCGCGCGCAACTGCACCGCGAGCGTCGGCGCCACGCTGTTCTGTGACGGCGGCGCCGCGACCGACGACCTGATGAAGCAGGCCGATCTCGCGATGTATCGCTCGAAGGACTCGGGGCGGAACGCGCTGCACTTCTTCGACCCGGACATGGAGCGGAGTGTGCTCGAGCGCGCGGCCCTCGAGGCGGACCTCCGCCAGGCCATCGAGGGCGGGCAGATCTCGCTCCACTACCAGGCCCAGGTCGACCGCGAGGGCCGCGTCACGGGCGCGGAGGTCCTCGCGCGGTGGAATCACGCCTCGCGCGGCATGGTGCCTCCTTGCGAGTTCATCCGGGTGGCGGAGGAGACCGGGCTGATCCTGCCACTGGGGCGCTTCGTCCTCGAGTCGGCCTGCGCCCAGCTCGCACGGTGGGCCGGCCAGCCCGCGCTCGGCACGCTCAGCCTGGCCGTGAACGTGAGCGCCCGGCAGTTTCGCCAGCCCGACTTCGTGGCGCAGGCGTCGGCCGCGATCGACGCAAGCGGAGCCGACCCGCGCAGGCTGCGGCTCGAGCTGACGGAGAGCCTGCTCATCGAGGGGCTCGAGGAGCTCGCCGAGCGGATGACCGCGCTGAAGGCCCGAGGCGTGGGCTTCGCGCTCGACGACTTCGGCACCGGCTACTCGTCCCTCTCGTACTTGAAGCGACTGCCGATCGACGAGCTCAAGATCGACGGGTCGTTCGTGCGCGACATCCTGACCGACCCGAACGACGCCGCGATCGCCCGGACCGTCGTCGCGCTGGCTCGGAGCCTCGGCCTGGGGGTCATCGCCGAGGGCGTGGAGACGGAGCCGCAGCGAGCCTTCCTGGCGACGCTCGGCTGCGACGCCTACCAGGGGCACCTGTTCAGCAAGCCAGTGCCGGTGGAGGCGTTCGAGCAGCTGGTGCGGAGCAGCGCGGCGGGCAGCGACGGGGGCTGACCCTCCTCGCGGGTCGGCCGCGCCCGAGGGAGCGGGGGAGATCCGGGGCGCGGCGAGACCACCGGCGCGCACGACCTGCGCAGCCCCGCTGTCCGCAGCTTCTGCTCGTTGACGGCCTCGCCTGGATGGCTAACGTCCACGCACACCGGGGCGGAGTCGCTTTCTCGCCCCAGGTTTGGCCTCTCGGCCGACCCGGCACGATCCGCCGGCTAGCGAGGGGCTTCGCGGGCAGGCCCGGCTTGCCGGCGAAGAGCGGGTATCGGGGCGGGCGCGCGAACGCTCGGCTCGCACCCGCGAGGAGCATGCCATGCCCGAGCACCGAGGGGTCGCGCGACCGGAGGGCCGTCCGCTGGGCGGCGACTCGCTTCGCAGGGTCGCCGACGCCGGCGGCCTTCGGGAGGCCGGCCCGGAGGCCGTCTCGAGCGGTGACTGCGCGCCCGCGACCTCGGTCACGCTGCGCGAGGCGGCCGCGGACCGGACGCCCGCCGCCTTCGGCCCGGGCCGGCGTGCAGGCGGCCCGGCGCGGTCGCCGGAGGACCTTTGCCGCGCATTCGACGACAACGCGCAGTTCCTGCAGCGCGTGGGCACGACGCTCTGCCACAAGTGGACGTTGGTTCGCCTCATCGGCATCGGCGGCATGGCCGCCGTCTACGCCGCCGTCCACACGATCGGCCGCCGTGACGCCATCAAGGTGCTCCGCCCCGAGGCCGCCCGTAACCGCGACCTCGCGGCGCGCTTCGAGCGCGAGGCCCGGGTCGTGAACCGCCTGCGGCACCCCGGCGCGGTCGAGATCCGGGACATGGACGTGACCGAGGACGGCCTCCCATTCCTCGTGATGGAGCTGCTCGAGGGCGAAGTGCTCACCGAGCGCCTCGCGAGCCCCGAGCCCCTGCCGGTCGACGAGGCGCTTCGCCTGATTGACCAGCTGCTCGACGTGCTCGACGCCGCCCACACGCTCGGGATCGTCCATCGGGACATCAAGCCGGACAACCTCATCGTGCTCCCCGGGGGTCGGCTGAAGGTGATCGACTTCGGGGTCGCGCAGCTCCGAGGGGACGTCGTGGGCCGCGCGACCCCGTGGGGAATGAGGCTCGGCACGGTCGGCTACATGGCGCCCGAGCAGGCGCGCGGCGAGCCCGTCGACGCGCGCGCGGACCTCTTCGGCGTGGGCGCGACGCTGCTGCGCATGGTCGCCGGACCGCCGATCGGCCCCCCCGTGACGCGCGCGCAACAGCTCGTCGACCTCGTCACCGGGACCACGCCGCGCGCCGCGGAGCTGCCGCCCCGCCTCGGGCGCGACCTCACGCTCGTCCTCGACTGCGCGCTCGCCCGAGCGGTCGACGCTCGCTATCCGGACGCGGCGACCATGCGCGACGACGTGCACGCGCTGATGCGCGACGAGCCGCCCCCCTTCGCGCGGGCCTCGGTCGGGGCGCATGGCCGGCCGACGCGGTCGCCGGGCGGCGGCGCGCTCGACGCGCCGCGATCCGAGGCAAACGCGGCGAGGCGCACGCTCCGCATCGCGCCGGTGAGCGGCGACGCCCCTCGGGACGGCGCGGCGGCCAGCGAGCGCGCGCCCGCGCCTTCGGGGCCTCCGGCCGCCACCCCCGCCCCGCGCGACACCGCCCCCGCGTCCCCGTGCACGGTGAGCGGCGACCCGATCGTCCGCAGCGGGCGCCTCCGCTCGGGTCACGCGATGCGCGGGGCGACCGTCATCGTCGCGCTGGCCGTCGCAGCCGAGGTCGCGGCGCTCGTCGGCATGCACGCACGGCGCGCGCCCCACTCGCTTTCCGCCGGCACCGCGACGGCGGCTCCGGTGGAGGTGGCCGCGGCCGCAGCCGGGCCGAGCGAGCCTCCGCCCCCCGTGGTCGCGCCGGCGTCGACCGCGGTCGGCGAGGCGCTGGTCGACACGCAGGCGCGCGAGGTCGATCCCGAGACGAATCGGCCCCCCGGGACGCTGCCGAGAGACATCGGCTATCTCCAGGTCGATGGGCCTGCCGAGCTCGGCGTCTACGTCAATGGGCGCCCCCTCGGCGCGGCCGGCACACGGCTGCGGGCCCCCTGCGGCCCGCGCTTCGTGAGGCTCGGCGGGCCGACGCGAGCCGGGGGCGTGCCGTGGGCCGGGCCGGGTCGCCCCGTCCACGTGAGCTGTCGGGGGACCACGACGGTTGCAGGGATGTTCGAAGGACCTGCGACCCAATCCGCACTCGGCGGCGAAGCCGCACCACCTCGAGAGTGAGGGCCTGGCAATGATGTTCGACGCAACGACGCCACCGCGTGCGGGAAGGCCCGTGCTGGCTCCGACTGAATACGCGATCACCCTCGCTTCCAGGGCCCCGAAGCGCCCCGGGGGCGCGCGCGAACATGGCAGTCTGAGCCCCACCGTCCCGACCGCCGCGGGCTGCACGCACGAGGAGGCCTCCTGCCGCCCGCCGCCGGTCCCACGCAAGCGCACGATCACCGGTTGGCCCCTGACTCCCTCCCCACCGGACCCGCCCTCCGGTCGCTGTCGCGGCGACTCCGCGCCCGACGGGCTGCTCGGCGCGACCACCATCGAGGGCGTCCTCGCCCACCACCTCCTCTCGGTCGTGTTCCAGCCGATCGTCAACCTCCGCACCGGCAGCCTGTTCGCCTACGAGGCGCTCGTCCGCTGTCCGTCGCCCGCGTTCGCCGAGCCGGAGAGCCTGATCGCGGCCGCCGTCGACCGGGGGCTCATCGGCGAGCTCGGGCGAGAGATCCGGCGCCTGGCCGTCGAGCGCTGCCCCCACTGGCCGCTGTTCGTCAACGTGCACCCGGGCGAGTTCGAGGACCGCTGGCTCGTGCGCACGGACGACCCCATCTTCAGCCACGAGCTGCCCGTCTACCTCGAGATCACCGAGCAAGCTTCGCTCGATCGCTACCCCTTGCACCGCGGGATGCTGAGCGAGCTGCGCGGTCGCGGTCTTCGCGTCGCCGTGGACGATCTGGGCAGCGGATACTCGAACCTCAAGTACCTCGCCGACCTGTCGCCGGACTTCGTGAAGCTCGACCGCAACCTCGTCGCCGACCTCGCGGCGCAGCGGCGCGTCCGGCACCTCGTGGGGGCCGTCGTCGCGCTGTGCGATAGGCTCGGCGCCTCCTGCATCGCCGAGGGGATCGAGACGTACGCGGACCTCCGCGCGGCGCGCGAGGCCGGCGTGCAGTACGGGCAAGGCTACCTCCTGGCGCGGCCCGCGAGCCCGCCCCCCTCGCTTGGACGATGGGTGCGCGAGGCCCGCTGAGGAGGCGGTTCGCCGTGCGGCGGCGCGGGGCGCTTCCGGACACCCCTCGATCGCGAGAAGCTCGCGTCCGCCCGATCGGAGTGACACCTCGGGCGGGAGCGCAACGCCCGAAGTGAGGCCTGCGCGAAAGGAGGTTTGGGCCCGCGGGGCGGTGGGCAAGGGCGACCGTGAACCGTCGCGCGCCTTGCCGCCCGCCCACGTCGACTTGCCCTGACGGAGACCGTATCGGCGCCCGCGGCGTGGGGCAATGGCCTCGCGGCGCGGCGGGCGACGGGAGCGGGAGCGCCTGCCCCGAGGCCCACTCGGAGCCTGGCACGCTGCGGCCATCGGCCGGGCGCGGGCCGGCGGCGACGCACGCCTCGACGGACTCCACAGCCAAGCTCTCCCCGCGCATGCCCCTCGCGGCCCGGAGCGCCGCGACCCGCCGCCTCGTCTGCGGCACGCTCGGCCGCCTCGTGCGACCAACGACCCAACGACGCCGCCGCCCGACCGCGCCTCGCGCGATGAGCGGCAGGATTACGCGGCGCACGCGCGCCGCCTGGAGGCTCCGATGGCAGCACCTCGTGGGTGGGCGAGTGGGTGCGCGCGGCGTGTTGCGCGCGCGGGGTGGCTCGGTGCGGTCGCGGCGGCCCTCGCCGCCGGCTGCTCGGACGGACGATCGGCGCCGCGAGGATTCCCCCCGAGGCCGCTCGATCCGGGCTCGGGCGCGCCCGTCGACGCGGGCGCCGCGGGCTGCGAGGACGGCGAGGTCGTGCCGTGTCACGTCGCCCTCGGTGAGCACGCGGGGGTGGTGAGCTGCTTCGTCGGGTCGGCCGTGTGCCGTGGGGGCACGCTCGGGCCGTGCGTCGACGGGGCGGTGTCGACGCGAGAAGCGCCGGCGGGCGCGCTCCTGCTCGCCGGGTCGCTGCCCGGCTCCTGCGCGTCGAACCCCTGCGACCCGTACTGCTTTTCGCTCCTCGCCCCGCCCGATGGCGGGCTGTCGCCGTCGAGCGCCGAGGCCGGCAGCTACGTCGGAGGGAGCCTGTCTTCGATCCCCGCAGGGCTCAAGAACAAGGGCCTCAAGGATGCCGCGCATCCGCCGAAGTTCTCCCCCTGCTCGGCGCCAGAAGACTGCCAGTTCGACACGCACTGCGTCGCGGGCGTGTGCGTGGCCTGGGCCCCCGGCGAGGTCGACCCGGCCTGTGACGGGGTCGACCTGACGGCCGGACCGGCCTGCGGAGACGTGGTCCCGGTCTGCAACCGCGGGAAGCTCGCCGCGCCCGCGGGCATCGCGCTCGTCGTCCTGACCGGCAACAGCTCCCAGCTGCAGAACGACCTCGGCGTGTGCGCGAGGCCCGGCGGCACCGTCGTCGGAGGATGCCAGACGACGGCGCCCATCCCGCCCGGCGGCTGCGTCGACGTCCTGGGCTGTCCGCTCGGTGGGACGTCCACGATCATGGTCAATCCGCCGAGCCTGCCGCCCGCGACGCCGCAGGTGACCGAGTGTCACTGCGAGAACGACTGGAGCGTTTACCACCCGCAGAGCGAGTGCGTGACGATCGGCGCGCCGCTCGAGGCGACGACGGTCACGCAGAGCTACCAGCCGGTGTGCCCGCCGGGGTCGCACGTCCAGTGGGGCTATCTCGCGTTCGAGGCGGTGGCGCCGAGCGACGCGAGCGGCGCCTCGTCGCTGACGATCCACGCCGTCACGTCCTCCGGGTCGGCGCCCCTCGCGACCGTCGAGGACGGCGCCGCCCTGCTCGCGGACGTCCCGTCGGCGACGCCCGGGAGCTGCGCGATGGGCGGCCCGGCGCCGTGCCCTACGGACGTCTTCGAGGCAGTCGGCGGGCTGCCGAACGCGATGGACGAGAAGCTGACGCTCGTCTTCCGGCTGACGCCCACGCCGAGCGGTCTCGCCGGCCCGGTCGTCTCGTCGTGGCAGCTCACCTACTCGTGTCGCCCGATCGAGTGAGGCGTCGGTCGATGCCCGCGCTTCGCGGACGTGCGCGGCGAGGGTCGCGCCCCCGCCGCGCACCGCCGCGCAACGTCGCGGGCGCTTCGGTCAGCCGGGGCGCCGGCTCGCGAGGTAGCTCGCGAGCTCGGGGAGCGCGCGCACGCGGTCGACGAACGCGGCGAGGCGCGGCGAGCCGGCGAGGATCGCGGGCCACGCGCCGACCAGGCGATCGAGCGTGTCGAAAGCGACGAGGTCGGCGTACGTCGGCGCGCTCGAGGCGAACCACGTGCGGTCCCCGATCAGCTTGTCGAGCCGCGCGAGGTGCGCGGGCACCGTCTCCGCCGCGAACTTCGCCTTCGCGGCCTCGTCGGCCCACGCGGGCGAGAAGCGCAGCTGCGAGTGCGCCGTGCGCGCGTCGAGGGCGGTCTCGGCCGCCACGTCCGCCGCGACGCGCTCGAGCTCGTCCTTGCCGTCGAGCCCGTTCGCGCGCGCGAGGTGGCGCACGATGGCCATCGTCTGCGGGATCACGCGCTCGCCGTCGGCGTCGCCCACGACGAGGTACGGCAGCTGGCCGAGCGGCGTTTCGGCCTTCGCCTTCGCCCATTGCTCGTGCGAGAGGCCCCGGTCCTCGAACGGAACTCCGGCATAGGCGAGGACGAGGCGGATGGGCTCGGCGCGGCCGCGAGCATCGAAGTAGGTGAGGGTCGTCGTCATGGGTCGCGCAGCGTAGCGCCCGGAGGGCTGGGGCCCAAGGGCGACCGACGGCGAGCAGGGCCGGCGCGCCATCCCACCGATCGCACTTTGTGGTTTTGTGTGCGTTTGTGCGGAGACCGTACGACCGTTCGACGTCGGCCGCGCCGATTCGTGCGGCAATTGCGGCTTGAATCTGCTTTTTCGAGCCCATGGCTC
>CAIVJW010000067.1 GCA_903906315.1 uncultured delta proteobacterium
GCGCCGCCCGCGCCGCCCGCCGCGGTCGACGTCGACCCGCCGCCGGCCCCGCCGGGGTCGTCGCCGCCCGTGCCGTCGCCGAAGACCGTGACGCCCTTCGCGCACGCGCCCCCGAACAGCACGGCGAACCCGAGCGCCGCGAGCCGCAGACGAAACGAAGCCGACCGCACCCCCAGAGAAGACATCGCCACCATGCTAACAGAGCCACGCCGCGTCGACGACCGCTGCGGCGCTCCGCGCGGGCGGCGCCCCTGCTAGAGTCGCGCGCGCCGCGGATGGGTCAGCCCGAACGGACACGGAAGCAGCGGGGCGCGCGCGGAGGGGCGCCGTGGTGACGCTTGCGAGCCTCGTCGCGGTCCTCGGGCTGATCGGCCCGACCGCGATCTTCGTCGCCGGGCGCGCGCGGAGCGACAGCCGTCCGTTCGAGGTCGCGCTCGACGTCCCGACGGGGCTCGCCGTCGACGTGCTCTCGGTGCTCGCGCTGGCCCTCGCGATGCCGCTCGAGCGTGCCGCCATCGTGTCGCGGCTCGCGTGGCTCGCCGGGTCGGCCGTCGCGCTGCCCCACCTGCGCCGGGCCGGCCACGCGCGGTGGCCGCTCTCCCTCGGTCGGCGCGAGACGGTGGCGGCTACGGCGGCCGCGGTCGTGGGCGTCGCGACGAGCCTCCTGCTCTCGGTCCCCTACGCGATCTGGGACCGCCGCTGGCACACGCCCCTCGTGGCGTCGCTGCGCGGGCAGCGCCTGCCGTTCGTCAACGTCTACCAGCCTTCGATCGGCCTCTCGTACCACTTCGCCGGCGACGTCGTCGCCGCGATGCTGCAAGCGTTCTCGCTCGACACGCTGCACGCGTCGCTCGCGCTCTCGCTCGCACACGACGCGATCTTCGGGCTGACCGGGCTCTTCCTCGGGCTCTGGTTCGTCGACCTCGGGGCGCGACGCGCGGGCGTCGCCTCGCTCGGCGCCGCGTCCGTCTTGCTCACGGGCCCGCTCACGCTGTTCCGCGGCGGCACCGTGCGGCCGAGCGCCGGCTACTCGTGGTTCGCGTTCCAGACGCTGAGCTTCCGGCCGCACGTCGTGCTGGCCGGCCTCCTGCTCTGCGGCTTCTTCGGCGCGGTGCTGGCGCGCCTGCGCGACGAGCGCGCGCCGATCGCGTCGACCGCGCCGGCGCTGGTGCTGACGACGGCGCTGCTCGCGATCACCGACGAGGCCTCGATCGGGCTCGCCGGGCTGTCCCTCGGGGTCGTGTGGCTCGCGCGGCCGGACGCCGTCCACCCGAGCCGGGCGCGCGGGATCGGGATCCTCGCCGCCCTCGGGCTCGCCCTGGGCGCGACGAACGTGATCTTCCACGGCGCGCTCGCGCCGGGCGCGCCCCGACAGCACCTCGCGATCGTCCCGTGGCGGCTGCCGGGCGTCGACGCGCCGAGCGTCGCGTTGCCATCGCCAGCCGGCTTCGAGCTGCTCGTGCAGGACCTCTGGCCGCTCGGCTGCGCCGTGATCGGCGGCCTCGCGCTCGCGCGGCGCGCGCACCTGCGCGGCGAGCGTGCGCCCGTCGGGTGGCTCGTGGTGCTGACGATCGCGTCCTCGTTCGCCCTGCTCCGCGTCGAGATCAACCGATCCGCCGGCGAGAGCCACCGCTTCGTCACCGCCGCGTCACTCCTCGCCGCCTTCCTCGCGGCGAGCTGGCTCGTGCAGCTCGGCGCCCGTCGCGCGACCGAGCCTTCGGTGGGCTTCGTCGCGCCGGCGCTGCTGGCGATCGGCCTCGCGCTGCCGGCCGTGTCGACGCTCGTGTGGACGATCGCGGTGGCGCCGGTGCAGGCCGACAAGGACCGCACGTTCTTCACCACCGAGCCGCTGCGCACCTCGAGCTGCCGCGACGCCGTCGGCGCGCGCTTCGGGGCGATCCCCACCACCGCGTACCTGTCGCGCCCGATCGCGTACCTCTACGCTGGTTGCCGGCCCGTCTTCACGCCAGGCACCGAGACGAACGGCTGGGCGCTCGGCGTCGGCTTCATCGAGGGCGGCCTCGCCGCGCTGCGCGAGCTCGACCGCGCGATGATCTGGCCTGCCGAGGCGCTGCCGGTGATCTGCCCGGTTGGCAAGGACGTGGTCGCCGACCCGGTCTGCGACGACGCGCTCGCCGCCGGCGACTGCCACCCCGAGGGCAGCCGCGTCCTGCGGTGCAACCTCTCGGCGACCGACCGCGAAGCCTTGCTCGCCCGCGGCCGGGCCCGGCCGCGACGGTGACGCGCGACGCCCCGACCGCGCCGCGATCGCCCTGTAAGCAGGGGCGATCGCGGCGGGTCCGACCGAGCGGCGTCAGCCCTCGGCAGCTGCGGTGACGGCGACGGCGACGTCGGCCGCGACCGGCGAGGCGGGCGCGGCCGCCGCGAGCACCGCGTCGACGTCGACGCCTGCCGCGCGCAGGGCCTCGAGGATCTCGAGCCGGGCCGCGGTGAGCTCTTCGGTCTTCAACGCGACGCCGAGCGACTCGGCGAGCTCACCCGCGAGGGCGCGCGCGTCGTCGACGGTCTTGCGGAGCTTCTTCAGCTTGGCCGTCGCGGCCGTGTCGGTCGTGAGCGCGGGGAACGCGGACGTGGTCGCGTAGAGATCGGTCGCGACCGCAGCGAGGCCCGTGCTCGCGCGCTCGATCGCGCCGCACGCGGCGGCGCGATGATCGAGGGCCGCGAGCTCGCGCAGCGCCTTCTCGCGGACCGCCTCGCGCACGAAATCCGACAGGGGAGGGTTCTTCGCCATGACAGGTTCACCTCGTGGTGCGCCCGGAGGGCGCGGGGCGCGCAACCTAGCGAAGCCGGCCGGGCTGCGCAAGCGTTCAGGCGCGAAGCGCGGCAGGTCGATCGAGGTCGAGCGGCGCGCCGGGCCTTGAGCGCGGGCTCGCGAGGACACAGGTTCTCCGCCGCGGCTGCGCGTCCCGAGACGGGCCTCGCGCCCCGCCGCTGAACGGGCGACGGCGCGGGCGGCGCGCCGCCGCGGGAGGGAACACCATGGACCTCGATCGCTGGATGGAGGAAGCGGCGGCACGCGCGGCGCTCGGCTCGCCGGCCGACGCGGATCGCATGCTGCGGGCGACGCTGGCGACGCTCGGACAATGCCTCGTCGCCGAGGAGGCGGACGCGGTCGCGCGCGAGCTGCCCGCGGCGCTCGCGGAGGTGCTGCGCGGAGCCCGCTACGAGCGCGATTTCGACCCCGACGAGCTCTTCGAGCGCGTGGCCCGCCGCGAGGCGACGAGCCTGGGCTTCGCGCGCGAGCACGCGTTGGTGGTCTGTCAGCTCGTCGCCGAGTCGCTGCGCCCCGAGGTGATCGTGCGCCTCGGCAAGCACCTCGGTCCTGCCTGGGCCGGCCTCCTCGCCCCCCGCGCGCCGAGCCGACCGCCCCCTGGCCGCACCGCGCGGTCCGAGCCCCGCTCCCGGCCGCGCGACAGCCTCGCCGAAGCACGGCCCGGCAGCCGCCGCCCGCTCGCCGAGGGGCGGCCCGAGGGCGCCCACACCGAGTCGGTCGCGCGCAGCGACGATCCGCACGGCGACACGAAGCTATCGAGCGCGCGCGGGCTCACGCAGGAGCGCGACCGCGAGAGCCTCGCCGAGGGGCACCCGGGGCCGCGAAGGACGCTCGGCGACGCTTGAGCGCACCGCGGTCACCGGCGCGGCGCGAGCCACGCGGGCTCGCACGATCCGGCGCCGGGAGCGACGACGCCAGCGCGCCGGGCGCGTCGAGATCGTGCTCGGAGAGCCCAGGAAATGGACCATCGCAAGGCCAGCGGGCGCACCCCGTGCTAGCAATTGCGGTGATCTGCGGGTCGGCGTAGGGTCGCCTCGCGTTCGGCCCGCCCCGGGCGTGATCGAGAGCGAGGACCTTGGTGCAGCCGGAGTCAGGACCCTTTGGCCCGCGAGCGAGCGAGGCGACCGCCGAGGCGCCGCCCGACGTCGCCTCTTCGCCGGTAGGGCTCGTCGCCGGCACCGCACCGTGGGGGGCGCGCGCGGACGTGCTCCGCCAGGCGCTGGGGCTGTTCGGCCTGCAGGACGGGCTGATGCTCGGGTACTTGACGATCGTGAGCTTGCTCGTCGCGAGCACGCCCGACGGCCCGGTCCGCACGCTCGCCGGTCGGCTGCTGCTCTGCTGCGTCACCGCGCAGCTCGCGGCGTGCGTCGTCGCGCGCGCCGGCCAGCGCCGCGTCGGCCTGCTGCGATCGTCGTTCTACCGGCTCCTCGTGGTCGGCGTGCTGCTCGAGACGTACCTGATGCTGCGGCACGTGCTGCCGCTCGTCCGACCCGACACGGTGGACGCCAAGCTCCTCGCGCTCGACCTCCGCCTGTTCGGGGTCGAGCCGGCGCTCTGGCTGGAGCGGATCAACACCCGCCCCGTGATCGAGTGGTTCTCGTTCTTTTACTTCAGCTACTTCACGATCTGCACGGTTTACATGATCGCGCTCGTGTGGGTCCTCCCGCCCTCGCGACGGACCGCCGAGTTCGCGGTCGGCACGACGCTCGTCTTCGGCCTGGGCCAGCTCGGCTACCTGGCCGTGCCCGGCTACGGGCCCGTGCGTCACCTCGCCGAGCAGTTCGCCGGGCCGCTCGACGGCGGCTTCTGGTGGAGCTGCGTGGCGACGACGGTCGAGGACGCCGGCGCGCTGAAGGACATCTTCCCGTCGCTCCACACGGCCGTGCCGATGTGGTTCACGCTCTTCGCGGTGAACCAGGCGCGCACCGACCGGCGCTGGCGCTGGGTCGCGGCGGTCACGGGCTTCTTCGCGTGCAACATCGTCGTGTCGACGATGCTGCTCCGGTGGCACTACGCGATCGACGTGGTCGCGGGCCTGACGCTGGCGATCACGGCCGGCGTCGTCACGCCCAAGCTCGTCCGGTGGGAGGAGCGCGTGCGCGCCGCCTACCACCTGCCGGGGCCGTGGGCGTTCGCCGCGCGGCGCGGCAAGTAGCCTTCAGGCAGGCGCGTCGAGCACCAGCTCGCGCAGCAGCTCGAGACCGACGGACCCCGTGCCGAGCACGCGGCCGTGGAAGTCCTTCGGGTCGAAGGCGTCGCCCGCGCGCCGCCGCGCCTCGCGACGCAGCTCCAGAATGACGCGCTCGCCGACCTTGTAGGAGATGGCCTGGCCCGGCCACCCGAGGTAGCGCGTGACCTCGCTGGTCGCGTGATCGAGCGAGAGGAAGGCGCGTTCGTGCATCATCTCGACGGCGATGTCGTAGTCCCAGACACGGCCCGCGTGCGGCTCGCCGGCGGGGATCGCGAGGCCGAGGTGCAGGCCGATGTCGACCACGACGCGGCACGCGCGCATCAGCTTGGCCGCGAGCATCCCGAGCACGTACTCGGGCCGCTCGAGGTAGCCGAGCTCGTGCATCAGCTGCTCGGCGTAGAGCGCCCAGCCCTCGGCGTGGCCGGAGTACATGACGAACAGCCGGTGCAGGCGGCTCAGCCGATCCGCCAGGTGGACCGCGAGGCCGCACTGGAGGTGATGGCCGGGGAAGCCCTCGTGGTAGGCCGTCGTGACCTCGCTCCACAGGGGGAAACGCGTGAGGTCGCCGGGCGCGTACCAGACCGTGCCGGGGCGCGAGAAGTCCTCGCTCGGCGGGACGTAGTACGCGCCGAGCGCGCCGCCGGGCGGGGCCATGCGGACCTCGAGGCGGCGCAGCGGATCGGGGATGTCGAAGTGGTGGCCGGCGAGATCGGCGAGGGCCCGGTCCTGACGTTCGCGCATGGTCGCGAGGAACTCGTCGCGGCTCGAAGCGCTGCGGGACGGGTCGGACTCGAGCCGCGCCACGACCTCGCGCGCCGACGCGCCCGGCACGATCTCGGCCGCGACGCGGGCCAGCTCGGCCTCGATCGCGCGCACCTCGGTCCACCCCCAGGCGTAGGTCTCCTCGGGGTCGATCGTGGTGCCGAGGAAGCGCGAAGCGGCGTGCACGTAGCGGTCGCGGCCGACCGGGTCGGCCTCGCGCGCGGCGGGCAGGTACACCGCCTCGAGCCAATCGGCGAGCTCGGCGAACGCGCGGCGCGCGGCCCCGACGCCCGCCTCGAGGCGCGCGGCGGCCGCGACGTCGGCGAACGGGAGGGCGGCGTACGCGGCCGAGAGCGTGCCGAAGTACGACTCGCCCCCCGCGTTCACACGCGCCTGTTCGAGGACCGCGCGCACCTGACGCCGGGCCACGACCTCGCCGCGGCGACGCCCCTCGTCGAGCCGGTCGCGGTAGCCCCGCGCGGCCTCACCGAGGGCCTCGAGGCGCGCGACGACGGCGGCCCAGCCCTCGGCCGTCGACGTGTCCATCAGGTCGAAGACCATGCGGAGGTGCTGCGGCGTCGAGTCGATGTTGTTGAGGTCGAGCCAGTGCTCACCGCGCGCGTGGTCGGTGAGGCGCTCGTCGAGGAACGCCTCCATCACGCGGGCCGCGAGGCGCTCCCACCGGTCGGTCGCGGGCGGCAGCGCGCGGAGGCGATCGCGGAAGCCCGCCAGGAGCGCGGCCATGCGCGAGACGCCGGCGGGGCCGAGGTCGCCGAAGCGGTGGTCGTGGCCGGGGACGCCGACCATCGTGGCCTGGATCGGCGCGGCCTCGGCGAGGGCGAAGACGAGCTCGTCGGCGAGGGAGAAGACGGGACCGGTCTCGGGGCGCTGGGGGCGGGTCACGGCCGAACCGTAGCGTCAACCCGGGGGTGCGAGGAAGGCGCGGATCGGGGGCGCGACGCCCGGGGGATCGTTCTGCCGGACGAGGCGCAAGCGGCGGTCGCGAGGCAGACGGCGGCCGCTCACCCGCTGCGCGCGCCACGACCGCGCGGCGCAGGCGAGCGCCACCAGACCGTCACGGCTGCGCGGGCGGAGGCCAGCGGCCGAGCGCGCGGAGCACGAGGTCCGGCCGATCGCTCTGCAGGGCGTCGTAGCCCGCGGCGTACTTCGCGCCGTAGCCCGAGCCGTCGCCCGTGAGGCCCGCGCCGAGGTCGACCGCGAAGACGTCGGTGAAGGCGCGGTTCTTCGCGGCGTGGATCGGGGGCACCACCTCGGCGGCGTCGGAGGACGAGTCGACCTCCACGATCACGGGCGGGTGCGCGGCGAAGTGGCCGAGCTGCGAGGCGACCTCGGCGGCGGTGGCGATGCGGATCATCGTGACGAGCTTGGGCTCGAGCGCGATCGCGGCGTCGATCTTGTCCACCGACGAGGTGTCGAAGATCGCCCAGTCGAGCGTGCCGGTCTTCTGGATGGCGGCGACGAGCAGATCGACGCGATCGGTCTTGTTCGCGTCGACGAGGACGTGGACCTTGCCCTTCGCCGCCTCGAGGACCTCCTCGAGCGTCGGCACGCCCTCGCACGAGAAATCGCCCGGCGTGTCGGGGCTCTCGAGGTGCAGCGCGCGGATCTCGGCGAGCGTCCGATCGGACACGGCGCCGGTCCCGTCGGTCGTGCGATCGAGCTCCGGGTCGTGGAGGTTCACCAGCACGCCGTCCTTCGTGGGGCGCGGATCGGTCTCCACGAAGTCGATCCCGAGGACGATCGCCGCGCGCACCGCCGCGAGCGAGTCCTCGGGCGCGAGGACGCCGAGCTCGCCGCCGGCGCCGCGGTGACCGCAGACGAGCTTCGCCGTGCAGGTGGGGTCGGTCGCGCAGCCGACGGGCGTCGCGCTCACGCGCACGGGCGCCCTCGTCGCGGTGCAGTCGAAGAGCGACGGATCGAGGACGGGCGCGGGGCCGCCTCCGCCCGCGCCGCCCGCGCCGCCGCCACCGGTCGCGGTCGAGGCCGAGGTCGACGACGACGCCGGCGCGCCCTCCGAGGAGCACCCGACGACCGCCGCGGCGAACAGCGCGCCGATCACTCCACGGATCCACATGCGCGCGATTGTCGCGTCCGGCCGCCCCTCGGCGCAATCGCTACCGGGGCGCAGCGCCGCCGGAGCCACGCGGGCGGATCAGCCTTGCGCGAGCGCGCGAACGAGCGCCCGCTTGACGACCACGGGCACCATGTCGCGGCGCCACTCGGCGTCCTCGTCCAGGTTCGTGAGCGGCTTGCACTCGCGGCGCGCGGCGGCGGCGACGGACGCGATCACGACCGCCGGATCGCTGCCCGGCGCGACGTCCTGCGCCGCGCGCAAGCGACGAGGCCTCGCGCCGAGCGCCGAGACGACGACGTCGACGCGGGCGATCGCGCCCGCCTCGTCGCGATCGACGACGGCGGCGACCGACAGCAGCGGGAAGTCGATCGCTCCGCGGCGGCGGAGCTTCTCGAACGCGCTGCGCCGGCGCACGGCGACGGGCAGCGCGACCCGGACGACGATCTCGCCCGGCGCGAGCACGGTGTTACGAAGGCCGTCGGCCGTGTAGAAGTCGCGCGCCGCGACCGTGCGCGCTCCGGCCGCGCCGAGGATCTCGAGGTCCGCGCCGAGCGCGACGAGCGCGGGCGCCGTGTCGTTCGAGGCGGCCGCGACGCAGTTCTGGCCGCCCTTCACGACGTGGCAGGCGGTGCCGTCCTTCTTGAGGCAATAGCCGAGCGCTTTGCGCCAGAAGTGCGTCTGGTTGTAGTAGCGGCAGCGCGTGTCGAGGCAGACGTTGCCGCCGAGCGTGCCCATCGCGCGGTGGTGCGGGCCGCCGACGGACGCGGCGGCCTCGGCGAGGGCGGGCGCCACGCGGCGCGCGAGCAGGCTGTCGGCGAGCTCGCCGAGGCGCACCCCCGCGCCGACGACGAGGCGCTCGGGCGCGGAGGCCGTCGCCGGCGCGAGCGCGAGGCCGCGGAGCTCCTCGATCCGGCCGATCGAGACGAGGTGATCGGGCTCGACGAGCCCGTGCTTCATGTTGGGGAGGAGGTCCGTGCCGCCCGCGAGGACGCGCGCGCGATCGCCGAGGGTGGCGAGCAGCGCGACGGCCTCCGCGAGCGTGCGGGGACGGTGGTAGTCGAAGACGGGGAGCGGGAGCACGGTCGGTTCGCCTCTCGTCGGTTACTCGGCCGCGGGCCGCGCGCGGGCGGCGGCCCGGAGCGCGGCGAGCACGCGCGACGGGCTGAAGGGCAGTCGGTCGATGCGCACGCCGACCGCGTCGAAGATGGCGTTCGCGATGGCCGGGATCGACGGGTGCAGCGGGCCTTCGCCGGCCTCCTTCGCGCCGCGCGGCCCCTCGGGGTCGTCGGACTCGACGATCAGGGGGACGATGTCGGGCACGTCGAGCGTCGTCGGGATGCGGTAATCGAGCAGGTTCGGCCCGAGGTGCAGGCCGTCCTTGCCGATCACGTGCTCCTCGAAGAGGGCCTCGGCCGCGCCCATGTAGACCGATCCCGCGATCTGGCCCTCGACGGCGGTCGGACAGAGGGCCTTGCCGCAGTCGTGGGCCGCCCAGACGCGCACGACGTCGACCTTGCCCGTCTCGAGGTCGACGGCGACCTCGGCGACGTGCGCGGTGAACGAGTACGCGGGCGAGGCGCCGATGGTGCCGCCGCGGTAGTCGGCGCCGAGCTTCGGCGTGTTGTAGAAGCCGACCGCGCCGAGCGTGCCGAACTTCGCCTCGGCGAGCGCGATCGCCTCGGTCACGGGCACGCCGCGCGCGGGGTCGGCCGCGACGCAGAGCGCGCCGCGCGTGACGAGGACCTCGCGCGGGGTCACGCCGAGCTTCTCGGCGACGGCGGCGACGAGCTTGTGGCGGACCTCGCGCGCGGCGGAGAGCGCGGCGTTGCCGTTCATGAACGTGCCGCGCGACGAGTACGCGCCCAGATCGACGGGCGCGAGGTCGGTGTCGCCCGAGACGACGCGCACCGATCCGAGGTCGAGCCCGAGCTCGTCGGCCACGATCACCGCGAGCATCGCGTCGCAGCCCTGGCCGATCTCGCTCTGCCCCGAGAAGACCGTCACCACGCCCGATCGGTCGACCTTGAGCTGCACCGCGCTCTGCGGCATGTCATTCGGATAGATCGCGTAGTTGGTGCCGCTGATGTAGGCGCTCGAGGCCACGCCGAGGCCGCGACCGACGCCGAGCTTGCCGCGCCGCTCGGCCCAGCCGCTCGCGCTCTCGACGGCGTCGAGGCACTGGGCGATGCCGTTCGAGGTCACGCGCAGGCCGTTCAGCGTCGTCGAGTCCGGCGGGACGAGGTTGCGACGACGGAGGTCGATCGGGTCGAGGCCGAGGGCGACGGCGAGCTTGTCGAGCGCGGTCTCGAAGGCGAAGCGGGGCTGGACGCTGCCGTGGCCGCGCTTGGGGCCGCAGGGCGGCTTGTTGGTGAAGTAGCGCGTCGACTTGAAGCGGTACGCCTGGGCGAACGCGGGCAGCGTGAGGAGCTGGCCCGAGTAGTACGAGGTCACGAGGCCGAACGACGAGTAGGCGCCGCCGTCGATGGCCGTCTCGGCGTCGACGGCCGTGAGCGTGCCGTCGGCCATCGCGCCGACCTTCATGCGGATGCGCATCGGGTGGCGGCCGCGGTGGGCGTAGAACTCCTCCTCGCGGGTGTAGAGGAACTTCACCGGGCGCCCCGTGACCATGGCGAGCTTCGCGGCGCAGAACTCGAGCGAGAAGGGCTCGCTCTTGCCGCCGAACGCGCCGCCGATGGGCGGCTGCACGACGCGGATGCGCGTGGGGGGCAGGCGCAGGACGCGCGACAGCTCGCGGTGCAGGTAGTGCGGCACCTGCGTCGTCGACCAGACGGTGAGCAGCCCGTTCTTGTCGAGCTGGGCGAGCGCGCAGTGGGTCTCGATCGGCGCGTGGGCCGAGCCCTCGTAGTGGATCTCGCCCTCGACGACGACGTCCGAGGCCGCGAGGAGGCCGTCGACGTCACCGAACGCGAGCGCGACCTCCTTCGAGACGTTGTCGGTGCCGGCGCGGCCGAGGCCGACCTCGGGGCGCGCGATCGCGCCGTCGAGATCGGTCGCAGCGGGCAGGATCTCGTACTCGACGTCGACGAGGTCGGCGGCCTCGTGCGCGGCGCGTTCGTCGGTCGCGCAGACCGCGGCCACGGCGTCGCCGACGAAGCGGGCGCGATCGAGCGCGAGCGGGTACTCGTCGGGCGTCCACGGGATGATGCCGAAGCGCTCGGGCAGGTCCTTGCCCGTGATGACCGCGACGACGCCCGGCCGCGCGAGCGCGCGCGTCGCGTCGATGCCGACGATGCGCGCGTGCGGGTGCGGGCAGCGCACGAGGCGCCCGAAGAGCATGCGAGGCAGCGCGAGGTCGTCGGTGTAGCGGACCTGACCGGTCACCCGAGGCGCGATGAGCGCGCGGCCGCGGCGCCCGACGAGGCCCGATCCCTCGTTCGCGCCGGCGGGCTCGCGCGGCGCGGGCCGAACGCGCGTGTCGTCGCTCGCCGCCATGTCAGAGGCCCTGCTTCCGCGGCGCGTCGTGGGAAGCCAGCGCCGGCGGCGAGGCCTCCGCGAACGGTCGATCGCCGGGCCGATCCGCCTCGCCGCGGCGGATGCGCGCGGCCTGATCGACCGCGTCGAGGATCGGCCCGTAGCCGGTGCAGCGGCAGAGGTTGCCCGAGAGCGCGACCTTGATCTCGGCGCGCGTCGGCCGCGGGTTCTTCTCGAGCAGCGCCGTCGCGCTCATCAGCATGCCCGGCGTGCAGAAGCCGCACTGCCCGCCCCCGGCGTGGTCGAAGCAGTCGACGAGCGGGTCGAGGTGGTCGAGATCCGCCGACCCGAGGTGCTCGACGGTGCGGACCTCGCGGCCGTCGGCGTCGAGCGCCAGCACGAGGCACGCTAGCACGGGGTCGCCGTCGAGCAGCACCGTGCACGCGCCGCAATCGCCCTTGTCGCAGCCTTGCTTCGTGCCGATGAGGTCGAGGTCGTAGCGGAGCGCCTCGAGGAGGGTGCGGCGCGGGTGCACGGCGAGCTGGACGACCTCACCGGCGAGCCGCAGCGTCATGGGGACGAGGGGCTCGGTGCCGCCGCCGGCGAGGGGGCGAGGCCGGACGCTGGCCGGCGCCCTCGGCGGCGAGGCGTGCCCGACAGCGCGCGCTGGTGGGACTTCCTCGCGCTCCTCGAGCTCCGCGACCACGCGATACGCGCGCGATCCGGAGGCCTCGCGCAGAAAGCGCCGCCCGGCGATCGGGTGGTCGGGCGGCAGCGACCAGGAGAGAGCGCGCGCGGCGAGCTCGCAGTACTCCGCGAGGTGCTTGCGCGGCACCGGGGGGCGGGCACCGACGCGCGCCAGGTTGTCGACGAGCAGCTCGAGCGGCGTGTTGCCGACGCGCTCGCCGACGCCGAGCCCGGTGCCGTGCACGCGGCCGACGCCGTTCGACGCGGCCCAGAGGGCCGTCGGCAGGCCGAGACCGCGGTCGTTGTGGCCGTGCCAGTCGAGGCCGACGTGCTTCGCGCCCCACTCGGAGAGCTCGATCTGCACGAACCCGACGAGCGCCTCGACCCCGTAGGGCGTGACGTGGCCGGTCGTGTCGCACAGGCAGAGGCGAGCGGCGCCCTCGTCGATCGCGGCGCGATAGAGGACGCGCAGCAGGTCCGGGTGCGCGCGCGTCGTGTCCTCGGTGACGAGCACGAAGGGGAGCCCGGCGTCGCGCGCCGCGGACGCGGCCGAGCGCACGCAACCGACCAGGAAGCCCTCGTCCCAGCTCTCGGAGTAGTGCCGGATGGGCGAGCTGCCGATGAACGCGTAGACCTCGATCGGCATGCCGGCGCTCTCGGCGGCGCGCGCGATGGCGAGGACGTCACCGACCACGGTGCGCGCGGCGGCCGTCGGGACGAGGGGCAGGCGCGCCGCCTGGATCTCCCGGCAGAGCAGGCCGCAGTCCTCCTCGTGGCGTGCGCCCGCCGCGGGCAGGCCGACGCTGACGACGTCGACGCCGACGCGCGCCATCGCGTGGAGGAGGTCCATCTTGAGGCCGACGGGCGGGTTGACCCCGGACGCGTTCTGAAGGCCGTCACGGAGCGTCTCGTCGACGACCATGACCCCCTTCGCGCCGCCGCCGAAGGGGATCCATCCCCCCGGCCCCGTGGCGGACGGCGACGTGCCGTCCGGCGAGTTCCAGTCGTAGATCGCAGGCTGCATGGCTCTTTCGCGGGCTCTCCGGAGGGTCGCAGACCTAGCACGAGCGCGCATTCACCGCGATGGCCCGAGCGATCCGGCGCGCGCAAAGCCACGACGCGGCGCGCCGCGACGGGCAGCCCGAGCGCGTCATTCGTGATCCCCGAAACGCTCTAGATTCGAGGTTCCTGCTGAGAGAGGCAGTGCAGGGTCCCGAGGCCCCACACGAGGTCGAGCGCGTGGATCCCGATCACGGGACGATCGGGCAGCAGCTCGGCGAGGATGCCGAGGGCGTGACGGTCGGCGGGGTCGTCGAACGTCGGCACGAGCACGGCCGCGTTGCAGACGTAGAAGTTCGCGTAGCTCGCCGGCAGGCGCTGGCCGGCGAAGACCACGGGGCGGGGCATCGGCAGGCGCACGATCTCGGGGCGCGATCCGTCCTCGAGGCGCGCGCCTTCGAGGCGCTCGCGGTTGTCCTCGAGCAGCGCGTGGTTTTCGTCGCTCGCGTCGGGCTCGTGCGCGAGCACGATGGTGCGCGGGCCGACGAAGCGCGCGAGGTCGTCGACGTGACCGTGCGTGTCGTCGCCGACGATGCCCCGGCCGAGCCAGATCGTGATCGGCGCGCCGAGCGCGTCGCGGAACACCGCCTCGTAGTCGGCGCGATCGAAGCCGGGGTTGCGCACCTGGATCGTCGGGTGCAGGAGGCACTCCTCGGTCGTGAGGATCGCGCCGCGGCCGTTCACGTCGATGGCGCCGCCCTCGAGCACGACGTGCCGCCCGCGGTGGACGACCTTCGGCGCCTCGACGCCGACCGCCTTCGCGCCGCGCGCGGCGACCTTCGCGTCGCGATCGTGGTCGGGGTACTTCGACCAGGCGTCGAAGCGGAAGCGCGCGACGGCCTTCGCCGGATCGGCGCCGCCGCGGCGAACGAAGATCGGGCCCGTGTCGCGGCTCCAGATGCGGTTCGTGGGGAGGTGGCGGAGCTCGACCTTCGCGAGGTCGACGCCGGCGCGCACGAGCACCCGGCGCGCCTTCGCCTCGTGCGCCGCGTCGTTCACCGACAGGCGCACGGTCTCGCCGCGCGCGACGTTGCGCACGATCTCGGCGTAGACCCAGGGGATCGGCGCGAACCGGCCGGGCCAGTCCTTCACGTTGTGAGGCCACGCGAGCCACGTCGCCTCGTGCGGCTCCCACTCGCCCGGCATCGCGAAGCCGCGCGCCGCGAGCGTCTCCTCGGTCGCGGGGCTCAATCGACGAACCGCCGGTCGATGCCGTCGTACGCGTCGATCCGGCGATCGCGCAGGAACGGCCAGTTGCGGCGCACCTCCTCGATGCGCCCCACGTCGACCTCGCCGACGAGGATCTCCTCGCGGTCGGTCGAGGCCTCCGCGACCACGATCCCGAACGGGTCGCAGAGAAACGAGGTGCCCCAGAACTCGAGCCCGGCGCCGCCGGTCGGGCTGGGCTCGAAGCCGACGCGGTTGACCGACGCGACGAACACGCCGTTCGCGATGGCGTGCGACCGCTGGATGGTCCTCCACGCGTCGCGCTGGGCGACGCCGTGCTCGGCCTTCTCGGCCGGATGCCAGCCGATCGCGGTCGGGTAGAACAGGACGCTCGCGCCGCGGAGCGCGGTGCACCGGGCGGCCTCGGGGTACCACTGGTCCCAGCAGATGAGCGTGCCGATGCGGCCCGCGCGCACGTCGAACGCGCGGAAGCCGAGATCGCCGGGGGCGAAGTAGAACTTCTCGTAGAAGCCCGGGTCGTCGGGGATGTGCATCTTGCGGTAGAGGCCCGCGATCGCCCCGTCCTCGCCCAGAATGGCCGCCGAGTTGTGGTAGAGGCCCGGCGCCCGCTGCTCGAACACCGGGACGACGACCGCCACACCGAGACGCTTCGCCACGGCGCCCAGGCGGTCCGTGCTCGGCCCGGGGACGGTCTCCGCCAGGTCGAACGCGGCGTGGTCCTCGCTCTGGCAGAAGTACGGCGTGCGGTACATCTCGGGCAGGCAGACGACCTGGGCCCCGAGGGCGGCGGCCTCCTCGACCTTGGCGACGGCCTTCTCGAGGTTCTGGCCGGGGTCGGTCGACATCGCCATCTGGACGAGTCCGACGCGGAATTTCTGGGCGCGGTGCGACATGGGGAGAGCGCTCCTGAGGGAAACGAGCCTCGCCGGTCGCGAGGCCGGCGGCCGGCGGATTGTGCCAGACGGCCCCTCGACGACCAAGCGCGGGCGCGGCCGGCGCGATCCGCGCCGCCTGGCGTCGACGGTCCCGATCGCACTTTTCCTGGCTCCGGCGGGCGGCTCGCCCTGGAACGCGCCGGGCGAGGCCTGTATCCTCGGAGCCGGCCCCGACGTGCGGACGAAGCGCCAAGAAGTTCGAGCGCCTGCGCGCGCCACCGGCCAGCACGAACCGACGCGGCAGCCTCGTCGCGCCACGATCCGGCCGGGCACGCGAGCCTCGTGAACAGCGACGAGCTCCAGGAGGTCGTCGTGTGCGCGCTCTTGGACATCCAGGAGATGCGCGGCATCGCGCAGGCCGCGCTCGAGGAGACGGTCACGCTCGTGTCGCTGCACGTCGCGCCGCCGTCGGGGTCGTTCGTGCTCGAGCTGCACGCGCCCGGATCACGGCCCGTCGTGCTGCTCGCGGAGAACGCCGGCGAGGAATCGGACGGCGTCTACCCGCTGCTCTTGCGGCCGTTCGACGACGAGCACTGCGGCGAGCTGCTCGCGTTCGTCTGCGAGCACGCCTCGCTGCTGCCGCCTGCGACGCGCTGGACGCTCGACATTCCGCGCAGCGACTCGACTCCACGCTTCGACACCCAGCCCGGCGTCGGGTCCTCGGGGATCGACTCGGGGGATCGGCACAACCCGAGCACGGCGCCCGATCCGCTGATCGGGCGCGGCCTCGCGGGGGGCAAGTACGTGATCGAGGCCCTCCTCGGCGAGGGGTCGTGGGGCGCCGTGTACCGCGCGCGGCACGTGGCCCTCGACATGTCGCTCGCCATCAAGGTGCTGCACCCGCGCTTCCGCGCGGACGGGTCCTTCTCCAAGCGCTTCATCGCCGAGGCCCGCGCCGCGAGCCGCATCGATCACCCGAACGTCGCGCGCGTGCAGGACTTCGGCGAGGAGCCCGACGGGCTGCTCTACATCGTCATGGAGCTCCTGCGCGGCACGGACCTGCGCGAGCTGCTGAGCCACCAGGAGCTGTCACGCGAGCGGCGCATGGAGGTGCTCGCCAGCGTGCTGCGCGCCCTCTCGGTCGCCGACGACCACGGCATCGTCCACCGGGACATCAAGCCCGAGAACGTCGTGGTGGTGGCGGCGCGCAACGAGGACGGCAAGGACGTCGACCTCGTGAAGGTGTGCGACTTCGGGCTCGCGACCGTCAAGCCGCGGAGCTCGGGCACGACCGGCGCGACCGACGTGCGCCGCGCGGCCGCGTCGATGAGCTTCGTGGCCGGCACGCCCGAGTACATGTCGCCCGAGCAGATCGTCGGCGAGGAGGTCGACATCCGCGCGGACCTGTACGCCTGCGGGGTGATGATGTTCGAGCTGCTCACGGGCCGGCGCCCGTTCGTGGGGAAATCGATCGTCGATCTCCTGCGCCAGCAGCTCTACGAGCTGCCCGTCGCGCCCCGCAGCCTCGACCCGACGATCGACCCGCGCCTCGAGGCGCTCGTGCTGCGGGCCCTCAGCAAGGAGCGCGATCGACGCCCGGCGTCCCCGCGGGAGTTTCGCGAGGAGCTGCGCCTCGCGATGAAGCCGCGCGCTCGCGGCACCGAGGCGCCTCTCTCCACGCCGAAGGTCGGGCTCGGCGACTTCCTCGCGGCGCTCACGGTCGCGCTCGGGCGCGCGCCGCTGCCCCGCCGTGACCGGCTGAACGCGGACGCGAGGCTGACGAGCAACGCGGAGCTCGCCCTCCACGGGCGCGGCGCGATCACGATCACGCGGCGCGCCCACGATGACGTGGATTCCTGGGTCGTGCTCTCCGGCGGCACGCCGACCAAGCTCGGCGCGACGATGCGCCAGCGATCGGTCACGGGCCCCGGCGAGAGCGAGACGAACGCCTCGAGGATGGCCAAGCTCCTCGAGGCCCGCGGGGTCGCGTCGATCACGTTCGTCGAGGGCGTCGCGCGCGACGAGCTCTCGGACGTGGTCGCGCTGCTCGCCGACCCGGCCATCGGCGCCGACGATCTCGGCGCGAGCCTCGAGCGCCAGCGCGCCGAGAACGTCGCCGTGCTGCTCGACGGCGAGCTGCTCGGGCACTCGCGCAGCCTGCCGTGGGTCGTGAACCTGTGCGTGTCGCGCCTCGCCCTGTGGCTCGCGGGCCTCGGCACCCCGAGCGACGCGGACCCTGCCTACGCCGCGCTGCTCCGCGCGAAGCTCCTCGCCGACGAGGTCGGCGCGCTCGGGGAGCCCGACGGGCTGCGGCGCCTGATCGACCACGCCGATCTGCTCGCGGAAGCGATGAAGCACGTACCGGAGCTGCAGGGCGCAGAGCCGATGGCGGTCATCGTCAACGCGATGGACGTCGACGCGTGCCTCCAGGTCGCCGCGTCGTACCTCGACGAGGCCGACCGCACGGGCGCCCTCGCGCCGAGGACGCTCGTCGCGGTGCGGCTGCTCGGCCTGCGCCTGCTGCTCGAGCGGAGCCCGAGCGTCACGGACGTGCTGTCGCGGATGGCGCGGCGGTCGGTGCTCTCGGCCGCCGAGCTGCCGCCGGAGCTCCAGGGGTCGGCGCTCGCCGTGCAGACGGCCGATCGCCTGCTGGAGGACGAGGCGGCCGTGCTCGGCGAGCTCGCGTCGGCCCCGACGCAGCGCGCCCTCGCGGCGCGGCTGCGCGCGATCGTGCCGGCGATCCCGGTGCTGATGGAACGCGGCGCCATGTCGACGCTCGGCGCGCTCGGCCGCGCGCTCGCCCGCGCCCAGACGCGTTCGTCGACGAGCCTGACGGCGAGCCCTCCGCGATCGACGACGCAGAGCGGCGCCGGGACGGAGGACGAGCTCCCGCGCGACCTCACCGCGAGGGCGATCGCGATGCTGCGCGACGGGGCGTTCCAGGTGCGGCTCGCCGAGCGGCTCGTGACCGCGCCCGTGGCGCACGAGGACGCCGTCCGCGAGCTCTTCCTGCTCGGCGGCGCGAAGGCCGCGGCGGCGCTGGTCGACGCGCGGGCGCGGGCGACGGGGGAGTCGAACCGATCGGGGTTCGTGACGGCGCTGCGATCGCTCGGCCCGATGGCCGTGGCCCCGATCGTGCGGGCGATCACGGCGCTCGCCGACGCGCACGACGGCGGCGAGCCGTGCCTCGTCGAGGACCTCGTCCGCGCGCTGCCGGAGGGCCCATTGCCGGAGCTCGCCACCGCCTCCAAGGCGCTCGCGCACCACGGCGCCGCGAACGTGCGCCGCGTGGTCGTGGCGCGCCTGCCCGACATGCTCGGCCCGAGCGCGCGCCCCGCCCTCCGCGTCGCCGCGCGCGATCTCGAGGACTCGGTCCGGATTGCGGCGTTCGCTTCGCTGCGCCGGATCGGCGCCGTCGATGGCGGCGTCGTGTCGCTGGCGCGCGGGCTGCTCGCGGGCGGCGCGACGGGATCGCTCGAGCTGCGGGTCGCCGCCGCGGCTGCGCTCGGCGACGCGGTGATCGAGCACCGCGCCGAGGCGGTCGAGCTGCTCCGCGAGGCGATCCGCCCGCGCTCGCGGTCGCTCATCGGGATGCTGCGGCTCTCCGAGGAGGCGCAGGAGGAGCCCGCGCTGCTCGAGGCGGTCGCTCGCGCGCTCCTCGCGATCGGCGGCGAGGACGGCCGCCGTGAGGTCGAGCGCCGCGCCGCGGCGTCGCGCCCGGACGTCCGCAGCCGCCTCGAGGCCGTGCTGCGCTGACCGCGGGCCGCGCCTTCGTCGCCCGGCGGGCTCGACGCCGGACGTGATGTCCCCTACCTGACGGACGCGGGGGGCGAGCGCAGCCCAGGCCGATCGCGGCGCTCCGGGGCCCGTCGACGTGGCCCGGGGCAGCGCCGAGATCGAGGTGCGCGGCGACGGCTCGCGCGAGGCGTAGCGGGACGGCGGGGCGGGCAGCGGAGGACGCGAGGCGACGATGGACCTGGGATCCGCGATCGTGGCTCTGATGATGGTCGTGCTCCTCAAGCCGGCCGTCATGATCCTCGGCCTGCGCCTCGTGCTCCGCCTGCGGCCGGCGATCGGACGCGCGCCGTCGAGGTCGCCGGTCTACGCGATCGCGCCCGAGGACCTCGCCGACGCCCGCGTGGTCTTCTGGGCGCTCGCCGTCTTCTTCGCGTCCGAGTGCATGTGCGGCGTCGAGGTCTACGTCGTCGTCGGGTCGTCGCCGGTCTTCTCGGCGCTGCACGCGTCGCTCTCGGCGCTCGGGATGGGCCTCACCGGCCTCGCGGTCGCGCGCGTGGTCGACCGGAAGGTCCTGCGCTACGCCGATCCGGGCTGCGCCGCGGCCCGCCTCTGCCGCGGCTGCACGGTGCAGACACCCCTCGGCTGCAAGCTCCGGGGCGTGCTCGAGCTCGCCTCGGGCCTCGCCGCCTTCGCGGCGATCGCGCCCTTCTTCGCATCGGTGAAGGAGATGGCCGCCGACACCGGCCGGTGGGAGCTCCCCTTCCCGAGCCTCAACGCGTGGTACGACGCGCACGTCGTGCCGCGCCTGGTCGCCACGCTCCCTGGCTACTCGCCGCACGGCGTCGGCTTCTCGATGCAGGCCTCCGAGCTGGTGCTCGAATACCGGGTGATCCCGGGCCTCGCGCTCGCGCTCTTCGTCGTCGCGTTCGTGGCCGCACGCGCGCGGCGCGAGGCGGTCGCCGTGCGGGTGCTCGCGTTCGGCCTCGGCCTCGTCGTGTACTCGCTCCTCGAGCTCGTGCTCTACGACGTGACGGGCGACGTGATCCTCGGTTCGCTCGGTCACGAGCTCACCGAGCTCTGGTTCGTCGTGTTCGCGGGCGAGGCGCTGCGCCGGACGTACGGCGCGGAGGCCGCCCCGCCCCGCCCGCCTCAGGCGCTCCGCGTGTTGGCCGCGTGACGGCCCGCCTCGCCGGCAAGCGCGCGCTCGTCACGGGGGCGTCGCGCGGCCTCGGGCGCGCGATCGCGCTGCGGTTCGCCGAGGAGGGGGCGCGGGTCGCGTTCACGTACTCGCGCGACGAGGCCGGCGCCGCCGAGACCCTCCGCGCGCTCCAGCACGGCGGGCGCGAGGCGCGGGGGACGCGCTGCTCGGTGCTCGACGCGCGCGGCACCGAGGCCCTGGTCCGCGAGATCGAGCGCGACTGGGGCGGCCTCGACATCCTCGTGAACAACGCGGGCGTGAGCCAGAACCTGCCGCTCGCGCTGCTCGAGGAGGAGGACTGGGACCACGTGATGGACGTGAACGTGAAGGGCACGTTCCTCACGTCGCGCGCCGTCGTGCGCGGCATGATCCGCAGGAAGGGCGGCGTCGTCCTCAACATCGGATCGCTCGCAGGCGTGCGGATGATCGAGGCGCCGATCCACTATTTCACCAGCAAAGCTGCGATCAAGGGCTTCACCGAGGCGCTCGCGAAGGAGGTCGCGCACCACGGGGTCCGCGTGCTGTGCCTCGCTCCGGGCCTGCTCGAGGACGGCCTCGGCAAGAACCTGCCCGATCACCGGCTCGCCGCCTACCTGAAGCACACCGCGCTCCGCCGCGTGGGCACGCTCGACGAGGTCGCGCGCGTGGCCGCGTTCCTCGTCTCCGACGCGAACGGCTACATGGTCGGCGAGACCGTCGTCGCCGACGGGGGGCTGTAGGGCGATGGCGATCGGCCGAGCGCCGGCGCGCTGCCTCGTCTTCGGCGGATCGGGCGCGCTCGGGGGCGCCGTGTGCGAGGCCCTCGCCGCCGCGGGCGCGCGCGTCGCGCTCACCTACCACGCGAACCGAGCCGCGGCCGAGGCGCTCGCGGCCCGCCTCCCGGGGGCGATCCCGCTCGCCGTCGACGTCGCGTCGGTCGCGGAGGTCGACCGCGTCGTCGACGCCGCCTCCGACGCGCTCGGCGGGATCGATGCGTTCGTCCACGCGGCCGCGATCGGCGTCGCGGTCGCCTGCGAGGGCGCGGCGTCGAGCCACCGCCTGCCGCAGATCGACGAGGCCGCCTTCGACCGCCTGATCGCGGTGAACCTCAGGAGCGCGTTCTTCGCGGTGCGGCGAGTCGCCCCGATCATGGCCGCGGACGGCGGCGGCAGCGTCGTCCTCGTGGGATCCGTCGACGGCGTGAAGGCCATCCCGTCGCCGGCGCACTACGCGGCCTCGAAGGCGGGCCTCGGCGGCTTCGTGCGAGCCGCGTCGAAGGAGCTCGGCGAGGCCCGCGTGCTGCTCAACGTCGTCGCGCCCGGCGTGCTGGAGGCGGGCCTCTCGCGCCTGATACCGGAGAACCTGCACCGCGAGTACGAGAAGCACTGCGGCCTGCGCCGCCGCGGCCGCCTCGCCGAGATCGCCGCGACGTGCGCGTGGCTCGCGCTCGAGAACACGTACGTCACCGGCCAGACGATCCTGATCGATGGCGCCCTCTGACGCGGTCGCGCCCCCGCGCGCGGGCCGCGATCGCGCGACGGTCCGGATCGGCGCCGTCGCGCTCGCCGCGTGGGCTTTCCACGCCGCGGATCAGCTGCGCCAGCACCACCCGGAGAACCTGCTCTGGTGCTGCCACGTCGGCGGCCTCGGCGTCGCGATCGGCCTGATCTTGCGCGCGCCGCGCGTCCTGGCGCCCGCCGCGTTCCTCTCGCTGCTCGGCGTCGTCATGTGGCCGATCGACGTCATCGTGACCGGCGACCTCGAGCCGAGCTCGGCCGTGGCGCACGTCGCCGGCATCGCGCTCGGCCTCGCCGGGATCCGGCGGCTCGGCCTGCCGCGCGGGACCTGGCTGCGCGCCGGGGCGACCCTCTTCGCGCTGACCGTGACGGCTCGCCTCGTCACGCCGCCCGCGGAGAACGTGAACCTCGCGTTCGCCGTGCACCCGAGCCTCGCGGGGCACGTTCAATCCCACGGGATCTACGTCGCGGGCGTCGGCGCGCTGGTGCTGATGGGTTTCTTCGCGCTCGATCGCGCGCTGCGGGCGACCGGAGTCCGCACCGCCGGCCGGCACTTCCATTGACGCCCCCGACGCGCCGGGTTGAATTCGATCGGAGGGCGGCAGGGCGCGCGCGACGCCCGGCGATCGAGGGGAGAGCGATGACGATCTGCGCACCGTGCGCGCCGCCGAGGACGTCCTCCGATCACGTCTACTTCGGGTCGACGCGGAGCCTTTGCGCGACCTGCAAGCGCGGCGTCGAGGCCAAGATCCAGTTCGAGGACGACCGCGTCTACCTGGCCAAGCACTGCCCGGATCACGGCCCCGAGCGCGTCCTCGTCGCGTCGAGCGTCGCCTGGTACCTCGACGCGCTCTCCTTCGTCGCGCCGAGCACGCCGCCGGGCGGCCCCGTGCGCGCGGTCGCGCACGGCTGCCCGTTCGACTGCGGCCCGTGCGCCTCGCACCAGCAGCGCGTGGCGCTGCCGGTCATCCCGATCACGAGCGCGTGCAACCTCGACTGCCCCATCTGCTACACGGTCAACAAGAACGACGGCGCCCACGCGATCTCGCGCGACGGCTTGCAGCGGATCCTCGACCACCTCCGCGCGCAGCACGGCGACCTCGACGTCATCAACTTCACGGGCGGCGAGCCCACGCTCCACCCGGAGCTGCCCGAGCTGCTGCGCATGGCGCGGCGCGCGGGGTTCCGCCGCCTCACGGTGTCGACCAATGGCCTGCGCCTGACCGACGAGGCCTACGTGCGCGAGCTCGCCGAGGTCGACGCGCGCGTCGTGCTGTCGCTCGACACCTTCGACGACGAGGTCGATCGGGCGCTGCTCGGCGCGACCACCGTGAAGACCAAGCTCCGCGCCCTCGACCTGCTCGAGGCGCACGACGTGACGACCACGATCCTGCCGGCCGTCGCCGCGGGCTACAACGACCGCGAGGTGCCCGCGCTGCTCGATGTCGTGCTGCGGCGGCCCAACTGCTGCTCGCTCGAGCTGCACACGCTCGCGTTCACCGGGCAGGGCGGCGCGGGCTTCCCGCGCGCGGCGCGCGTGACGACGCCCGACCTCCACCGCATCCTCGACGAGGCGACGGGCGGGCGCCTCACCGGCCTCGACTTCGTCCCGTCACCGCTCGCGCACCCGCACTGCTACTCGATCGCGTACCTGCTCCTCCTCGACGACGCCGACGGCGTGCGGCGGCCGGGCCTCGCGGGCGGCTGGGTGCCCTTCACGCGCTTCATGCCGCGCGCGCGCCTCTTCGCGCTGCTCGCGGACTCGATCTACCTCGAGCCGCGCGAGAGCGTGGAGCGCGCGCTCTCCGAGGCCATCGACGCCGTGTGGTCCGACCCCGACGCCCACCCGGAGGCGGACCGCATCCTCGCGACCCTCAAGCGCCTCGTGCGGCAGCTCTTCCCGTCCGAGGGGCCGATCTCGCTCGAGGCGCGGCGAGCGATCGCCGAGCGCGCGAGCAAGGCGATCTACATCCACTCGCACATGGACGAGGAGACGTTCGACGTGTCGCGCATCCTGCGCTGCAGCGTCGGCGTGCCCGAGGAGGACGGGTCGAACGTCCCGACGTGCGCGTACAACGTGCTCTACCGCGAGCGCGACCCGCGGTTCGCGAGCGGCGAGGCCCTCGCGCGAGCCCGCGACGCGTGGCCCGCCCCCCAGGGCGCACCCCGCCGCTCGCTGCCGATCGCCCGCTGACGCGCCCACGGAGGCCCGCGATGCCGAAGCTCCCCCTCGTCCGGCCCGAGCCCACGATCCTCCCCGCCGCGGCGGGGCAGGAGGTCTTCCACTCGTATTCCCGCGCGCTCTGCCCGACCTGCAAGCGCGCGGTCGACGGCGCGCGCGTGATCCGCGACGGCCGGGTCTTCCTCCGCAAGCAGTGCCCGGAGCACGGGCGGTCGGAGGCGCTGATCAGCGGCGACGCGGCGTGGTTCCTGCGATCGCTGACGTACGCCAAGGAGGGATCGATCCCGCTCGGCCACTCCATGCCCGTCGCGCGCGGCTGCCCGGACGACTGCGGCCTCTGCCCCGATCACGAGCAGCACTCCTGCCTGCCCATCCTCGAGATCACGAACCACTGCGACCTCGACTGCCCGATCTGCATCGTCGAAAACCGGCACAACTACGACATGAGCCGCGAGGAGCTCGGCCGCATCCTCGACGGCCTCGTCGAGAAGGAGGGGCGCCTCGAGACCATCAACCTCTCGGGCGGCGAGCCGACCACGCACCCCGATTTTTTCGCGATGCTCGACCTGTGCCTCGCGAGGCCGGAGATCGCGCGCGTGTCGGTGTCGACGAACGGCCTGCGCTGCGCGAGCGATCCCGCGTTCTGCGACGAGCTCGCGCGGCGCGGCGTCTACGTGAGCCTGCAGCTCGACGCGCTCTCGAGCCCCGCGCTCCGCACGCTGCGCGGCGCGGGCGACCACCGCGCGGCCCGCGAGCGCGCCCTCGACCACCTGGAGCGCGCCGGCGTGCGCACGACGATCGTGTCGACGGTCGCGCGCGGCGTGAACGACCACCTCGTCGGCGAGTGCGTGAAGCTGCTCTACGAGCGCGACTTCATCCTCTCGCTCATGTTCCAGCCGGCCGCGTACACCGGCACGGGCGGCGCGCACTTCGGGCCCCACGACCCGCTCGACGTCGTCACCATCCCCGACGTCGTGCGCGCGGCCGAGGAGCAGAGCGGCGGCCTGCTCCGGCGAAGCGACTTCCTGCCCCTGCCCTGCTCGCACCCGAGCTGCTTCGCGCTCACGTACCTGCTCGGCACCGACACGGGCTACATCCCGTTCCCCCGCTTCCTCGACCTCGATCGCTACCTCGAGCTCTTGACCAACCGCGGCACCATCCGCCCCGACGCCGAGTTCGAGGACGCGATCAAGTCGACCGTCGACGAGCTGTGGACGAGCAGCGCGCAGGTGCCGGACGCCGACAAGATCCTCCGCAGCCTGCGGCGCGCGATCTTCCTCATGTACCCCGAGGACCGCGCGCTCGAGCTCGAGGAGCGGCTGCGCGTCGGCGAGCGCCTCGTGAAGACGATCTTCATCCACGGCTTCATGGACGCCCACACCTTCGAGCTCGAGCGCGTGAAGAAGTGCTGCACGCACTACGCGCTTCCCGACGGGCGGCTGATGCCCGGCTGCGCGTACAACAACCTGTACCGCGGGCGCGATCCGCGCTTCGCGGGGCCCATCGGCCCGCCGCGTCGCGCGGCCGGCGAGGCCACGTGACCGCGCCGTACGAGGCTCTCGCGCGCGCGCCGCGGCTCGCGGGCAAGGCCGTGATCGTCACGGGCGGCAGCCGCGGGCTCGGGCGCGCGATCGCGATCGCGGCCGCGCGGGACGGCGCGCGCGTCGCGTTCTCCTACGCGCGCGACGAGGCCGCCGCGCGCGAGGCCGTCGGCGCGATCGAGGCCGCGATCGCCGACGCCGAGCCTCGCCTCCGCGCGGCCGGCGCCCCCCCGTCGCCGGGCCCGCTCGCCCTCTCGTTTCGCGCGCGCGCGTTCGACGTGGCCGAGACGGACGCGATGGTGCGCGCCGCCGAGCAGGCCTTCGGCGCCATCGACGTGCTCGTGAACAACGCCGGCGTGTCGCAGGCGCTGCCGCTCGCGCTCCTCGAGGAGGACGACTTCGACCACGTGATGCGCGTCAACGTGAAGGGCGCCTTCGTCACCTCGCGCGCCGTGCTCCGCGGCATGATCCGCCGCAAATCCGGGGTGATCGTGAACATCGGATCGCTCGCGGGCGGCCGCATGCTCGACGCCCCGATCCACTACGCGACGAGCAAGGCCGCGCTCGAGGGCATGACGCGCGCGATGGCGAAGGAGATGGCGCGCCACGGCGTGCGCGTCGTGTGCCTCGCGCCCGGGCTGCTCGAGGACGGCCTCGGCAAGAACCTGCCACCCCACCGCCTCGCCGACTACCTCCACCACTGCGCGCTCGGGCGCGTCGGCACCTTCGCCGAGGTGGCCGAGGCCTGCGTGATGCTGGCGTCGCCCGAGGCGAGCTACCTGACGGGCGCCGTCGTCGCGATGGACGGGGGCGTCTGATGGCGCCGCGGCGGCCGGCGTGCGTGGTGGTCGGCGGATCGGGCGCGGTGGGCGGTGCGATCGCCGAGGCGCTCGCAGCGCGCGGCGCCCGGGTGGGGATCACGTTCCACCGCGGCGAGGCGCGGGCGCGCGAGATCGCGGCGCGGCTCGACGGCGCCGTCGCGCGGCCCCTCGACCTCTGTGACGCCGCGGCGATCGAGCCGGCGATCCGCGAGCTCGCCGCGGAGCTCGGCGGGCTCGACGCCCTGGTGCACGCGGCGGCGGTGCCGTCGGCCGCGGCGACCGAGACGTGGGACCGCCTCGCGGATCTCGACCCCACCGCACTGCGGCGCCTCTTCGCGGTGAACGTCGAGAGCGCGCTCCTCTGCGCGCGCGCCGTCGACGCGATCACGGCGGGCGGCGTGGCCACGCGGAGCCTCGTGTTCCTCGGGTCGGTCGACGGGCTGAAGCCGCTCCCGACCGCCGCGGCGTACGCGGCCAGCAAGGGCGCGATCGCCGCGATGGTCCGGGCGCTGGCCAAGGAGCTCGGCCCGCGGGGGGTGCGCGTGAACGCCGTCGCGCCGGGCGTGCTCGACGCCGGCCTGACGAGGCTCGTGCCCGACGACGTGCGCCGCGAGTACCGGAAGCACGCGGCGCTCGGGCGCTTCGGCACCTGCGCCGAGGTGGCGCGCCTCGTCGCGTGGCTCTGCCTGGACGACACCTACGTGACGGGTCAGTCGATCCCCCTCGACGGCGGCTTGTGATGGCTCGAACGGAAGGCAACGCGCGATGACCGCTCGCAATCACCCGGTGGTGGAGGCCTACGCCGCCCACGTCAGCCCAGCCTTCGTGAAGCTCCTCGGCGCGCTCGGCTACGGGCGCGTCTTCGTGCGCGCGAAGGGCACGCGCCTCTGGGACCACGACGGCCGCGAGTACCTCGATCTCCTCGCCGGCTTCGGCTCGATGAACCTCGGCCACAACCCGGAGGCCGTGATCGAGGCGGTCCGCGCCGCGCTCGACGACGGCGCGCCGTCGATCCTGCACGTCGGCCCGCACGGCCCCGCGGCCGACCTCGCCGCCGATCTCGCGCGCCTCGCGCCCCCGCTCACGCGCTGCCTGTTCTCGACGTCGGGCGGCGAGGCCGTCGAGAGCGCGATGAAGCTCGCGCGCGCCGCGACCGGGCGGACCGCGATCGTGTACGCCGACGGCGGCTTCCACGGCACCGGGCTCGGGTCGCTCTCGGTCATGGGCAGCCGGCGCATGCGCGCGCCGTTCGAGCCGCTCGTGCCCGACTGCCACGCCGTCGCGTTCGGCGACCTCGACGCGCTCCGCAAGGCCCTGCGCAAGCGGCCCGTCGCGGCCGTCTTGCTCGAGCCGATCCAGGTCGAGGCCGGCGTCGTCGTGCCGCCGGCGGGCTACCTCGCCGAGGCGCGCGCGCTCTGCCACGCGCACGGCGCGCTCTTCGTCCTCGACGAGGTGCAGACGGGCCTCGGTCGCACCGGCGCGCTCTTCGCCTACCAGCACGACGACGCCGTCCCCGACGTGCTCGTGCTCGGCAAGGCCCTCGGCGGGTCGATCCTGCCGGTGTCGTGCGCGCTCACGACGCCGGCGATCCACGACCGCGCCTACGGCCGCGTCGACCGCTTCGACCTGCACGGCAGCACCTTCTCGGGCTACGCGCTCGGCTGCGCCGCCGCGCGCGCCACCTTGCGCGCCATCGCGGACCACGGCCTCGTCGACGCCGCCCGCGCTCGCGGCGAACGCCTGCTCCTCGGCCTGCGGTCGCGCCTCGCCGGCCACCCGTTCGTGCGCGGCGTCCGCGGCCGCGGCCTGATCGTGGGCATCGAGCTCGGCCCCACCGCGAAGGGCGGCGTGCTCTCGCGGCTGCTGCCCGGCGTCGTCGCGGGCGTGTCGCGGCAGGTCTTCGGCCAGTGGCTCGCGCTGCGGCTGCTCGAGGCCGGCTTCGTCGCGCAGCCCGCCTCGAGCCAGTGGAACGTGCTGCGCATCGAGCCCGCGCTCACCGTGACCGACGACGAGATCGATCGCGCCATCGACGCGATCGCCACGATCCTGGGGGAGTACCGCGATCTCGGCGCGCTGCTCGCCGACGCGGGCGCGCGGCTCGGCGCGCAGGCGATCGGCGGCTTCGGGTTCTGACGTGCTCGCGCGCCTCGGCAAGGACGCCGCGTTCGCCGAGGCGGTGCTGCGGAGGCAGCCGTTCTCGGCGCTCGTGCAGGTCACGAACCGCTGCAACCTGCGCTGCTCGTTCTGCGATTTCTGGCGACACCCCGCCCCGCCGCGCGACGAGCTGACCGTCGCCGACTACGAGCGCGTCGCCGACGAGCTGGCCGTTCACGGCTGCTTCCTCGTCTCGATCGAGGGCGGAGAGCCGCTCTTGCGCGACGATCTCCCCGGCATCGTGCGCGCCTTCGCGCGCGGGCACTTGCCGGTGCTCTTCACGAGCGGCTGGCACGTGACGCCGGCGGTCGCGCGCGAGCTCTGGGCCGCGGGCCTGCACCAGGCGGGCGTCTCGATCGACTTCCCCGACGCCGCGCGCCACGACGCCAAGCGGGGCGCGCCCGGGACGTTCGACCGCGCGTGGAGCGCGGTCGACACGCTGCGCGACACCGCGCCGCGGGGCCCGAAGCAGGTCTTCGTGATGACCGTGATCATGGCGGCGAACCACGAGGCGATGGAGACGATGCTGCTCCAGAGCCGCGCGCGCCGGGTCGGCCACCAGGTGACGCTGATCAACGTGTCCGGCACGCGCCGCGCGCACGGCGAGGGCGACGCGCTGCCGCCGCCCGAGGCCGGCCCGGCGATGGTCGCGCTCCACCGGCGCTACCCGCACCTCGCGTTCTTCGAGGACTACTTCGCGCGAATGGAGAGCTTCCTCTCGGGCGGCGCGATGCCGACCTGCACCGCCGGCCAGCAGGGGCTGAACCTCGACCACCTCGGCAACGTCGCGACCTGCATCGAGACGATCGGATCGCCCGTCGGCAACGTGCGCACCGAGCCGGTCGGCTCCCTGCTGGCGAAGCTCCGAGCGAAGCGCGCCGAGGTCGCGGGCTGCCAGGACTGCTGGACGGCGTGCCGCGGCTTCCAGCAGGCGCTCCGCGACGGCGGCACCCTCGCGGCGTGGCGCGAGCTCGGCTCGCGGATGCGACCGTACTGATCGGGCTCGGTCCGCGCGCCTTGCGCCCCGCCCGTCGCCTCGGGCACCATCGCGCCGCCGTGCGCTACTTCCTGATCGATCGCGTCACCGACGTCGTGCCCGGCGAGTCGGCGCGCGGCATCAAGAACGTGACCCTGACCGACGAGGTCCTGCACGACCACTTCCCCGACTTCCCGATCCTGCCGGGCGCCCTGATCGTCGAGGCGATGGCGCAGCTCGCGGGCTTCTTGCTCGAGGTCTCCGAGAACGCGCCCGGAAAGCCGATCGTCCGCGCCCTCCTCGGCCAGATCAAGAGCGCCAAGTTCACCACGCCCGCGGAGCCGGGCGACCAGATCGAGGTCGTCGTGCGGCTCGTCCGCGGGCTCGACACGGCGGCCGAGGTGCACGCCGAGGCGCTCGTCGAAGGGCGCCGCATCGCGCGCGCGCAGCTCACGTTCCTCCTGCGACGCGTCGACTCCGAGCGCGTGCATGCGCAGCGGCGCGCGCTCTACCACCTGTGGACGCGCCGGCTCGGCAAGGAGATCCCGATCCCGTGATCGCGCTGACGGGGGCCGGCCACGTGCTCGGCGAGCAGGCCGATCCGACGCCGTTCCTGAAGGTGCGCAAGAGCCGCAAGTTCATGGGCCCGCAGGACGACCTCCTCGTCGTCGCCGCCGGGCGCGCGATCGCGGCGGCCGGCCTCGCGGGGGCGCCCCTCGGCGAGCGCGCGGGCCTCTACGTCGCGGTCGGCCACATCCCGTTCCGCGAGGAGGACATCGACCCGGTGCTCGCCGCGTCGACCGACGATCGCGGCGACTTCGATCTGCGGCGCTTCGGCGCAGCCGGGTTCTTGCGCGCGCACCCGCTGCTCACGTTTCGCTGCCTCCCCAACATGCCCGCGTACCACGTGTCGGCGAATTTCGACGTCCAGGGCCCCTACCTCGTCACGTACCCCGGGGCCGGCCAGCTCCACGCGGCGATCGAGGAGGCGGTGGCCGCTATCGACGAGGGGCGCGTCGACGTGGCACTCGTCGGCGCCGTCGCCCAGCAGCGAAACTTCCTCGTGGAGCACCATTTCGCGCGCGTCGATCCCCCGGTGCCGGCGAGCGCGCTGCGCGACGTCGCTGCGCTGATCGTGCTCGAGGCCGAGGGCCGCGCGCGCGATCGCGGGGCGCGCGTCCTCGCCACGCTCGAGGCTGCGACGTCGTGGTACGAGCCATTCGACGTGCTCCACGAGGGGCGCGCAGCGCGCGAGTCGGTGGGCGGCTTCGCGAGCGACGCCGACGCCGGCGAGCTCGGCCCGGCGCGCCTACCGACCGCCCTCTCGATCGCCGCCGCGAGCGGCTTTCGCGGCGTGATCCGCCACGCGCTCGCCGGGCGCGACGGCGTGTCGGCCGAGAGCCGCTGGGTGTGGCCGTGACGCGCCCGCGCCATCGCGTCGTCGTGACCGGCATGGGCGTCGTCTGTCCGCTCGGCGGGTCGGTCGCGGCGCTCGCCGAGGGCCTGTTCGCGGGGCGATCCGGCATCCGCACGATCTCGGTCTTCGACGCGAGCACGCTGCCGACCCGGATCGCCGGCGAGTCCGAGCTGCCCCCCGACGCGCCGCTCGGCGACCGCAAGATCGCCTTCGCGATCGAGGCCGCGCGCCAGGCGATGCGGGCGGCGTGCGCGCGGGGAGGACGCCCCGCGATCGGCCGCGACGCCGTCGTCTCGATGGGCGTCGGGCTCGAGTTCTTCTCGGCTCAGCACCTGATCGACCGGCGTCGTCCCGGCTTCGCGCTGCCGACGTCGATCGAGGCTCGGCTCTCGTTCCTCCAGACGCCCTCGGACCTCTGCGTGCACCTCCTCGCGCGCGAGCACGGCCTGCACGCGCCGCCGATCGTGCACGTCTCCGCCTGCGCCGCGGGCGCGGACGCGATCGGCCACGCCTACCGGCTCATCGCGAGCGGCAGGCGGCGCGCGGCCCTCGCGGGCGGCACCGACTCGATGGTGAACCCGCTCGGCGTCGCCGGCTTCTGCGCGCTGCGCGCGACGAGCACGCGCAACGACGAGCCGGATCGCGCCTCGCGCCCGTTCGACGGCGACCGCGACGGCTTCGTGATGGGCGAAGGCGCCGGCGCGATCGTGCTCGAGCGCCGGGACGACGCCCTCGCGCGAGGCGCGACGATCCACGCCGAGGTCTCGGGCTTCGGCTCCTCGCTCGACGCGCACGGCATCAGCGAGCCGCACCCCGAGGGCCGCGGCGCAGCGCAGGCGATCCGGCGCGCGATCGACGACGCCGGCCTCACCCCCGAGGACATCGGCGCCATCAACGCGCACGGCACGGGCACCCCGAAGAACGACCCCGTCGAGACGCTCGCCATCAAGCGCGTCTTCGGCGACCGCGCGCGATCCATCCCGATCTCGGCGACGAAGTCGATGATCGGCCACCTCATCTCCGCGGCGGGCGCGGTCGAGGCCATCGCGGCGATCCTCGGCCTCGAGCGCCAGGCCGTGCACCCGACGCGAAACCTCGAGTGCCCGGACCCCGCCTGCGACCTCGACTACGTCCCCGGCGCGGCGCGCGCGCACGCCCACCGGCACGTCCTGTCCACCTCGTACGGCTTCGGCGGGCACAACGCGGCCATCATCCTGTCGAGGGCGGACTCGTGACCGCGCTCGCGGGCCGCGCCGTCGCGGTGACCGGCGCGAGCCGGGGCCTCGGGCGCGCGATCGCGATCGCCGCCGCGCGGTCGGGAGCGCGCGTGGGCGTCGCCTACCGGTCCTCGCGCGAGGCCGCCATCGAGGTCTGCCGCGCGATCGAAGCGGCCGGCGGCGAGGCGATCCCCTTCGCGATCGACGTCGCCTCCCCCGACGACGTCCGGCGCGCGGTCGGCGCGATCGACGACGCCATCGGGGGCCTCGACGGCTGGGTGTCGAACGCCGCGGTCCACGTCGCTGGCCCGCTCGTCACGGCCGACACCGACGCGCTCCGGCGCCTGGTCGACACGAACGTGCTCGGCCCGATCGTCTGCGCGCGCGAGGTGATCGCGCGGATGCTCCCGCGGCGCCGCGGCGTCGTCGTGCACGTCGGGTCCGTCGCGGCGAGCCGCCCGTCGCGCGGACAGGCGGCGTACGCAGCCACCAAGGGGTCGCTCGAGGCGCTCACGCGCGCGATCGCCGTCGAGTACGGGCGCAAGGGGCTACGCGCCGTGTGCGTGCGCCCGGGCGCCGTCGACACGGACATGCTCGCCGCGACGCGGGCCCTCGCCGAGGACGAGATCCTGGCGCGCATTCCGATGCGCCGCATCGCGCGCCCCGACGAGGTCGCGCGCGCGGTGGTGTTCGCGCTCGGCGACGACGCGAGCTACGTGAACGGCGCGGTCATCGACGTGGACGGAGGCTACGCGGCGTCATGATCGTCGACGCGATGCGGGCGCGGCGCAGCGTGCGGCGCTTCAAGGCGGACGCGGTGCCGCGCGCGCTGGTCGTGCGCGTCCTCGAGGCCGCGGTGACCGCACCCTCGGCGAGCAACAAGCAGCCGTGGCGCTTCTTCGTGGTCGAGACGCGGGCGACGATCGCGCGCATGGCGGACGCCGTGCGCGAGGCGACCGGGCGGATCGAGGCGACCGTGCCCGAGGAGGGCCGCGCCGCGTTTCGCGCCTACGGCGACTACTTCACCCGCTTCGAGGGCGCGCCGTGCGTGATCGTGCCGGCGTTCCGTGGCCACGCGGTCCTCTCGCACCTCGTCGCGGCGACCGCGTCGCCGGAGGACCTCGCGATCGTGGCCGCGATGGAGCGAGACGGCGCCCTCGTCGGCGCATCGCTCGCGCTGATGAGCCTCCTGCTCGCGGCGCACGAGGCCGGGCTCGGCGCCTCCGCGATGACGGGCCCGCTCGTCGCCGCGCCCGCGATCCGTGCGATCCTGGGCGTACCGGCCACCTTCGGCCTCGTCGCGCTCGTCCCGATCGGCTTCCCCGACGAAGCGCCCGCGCCGACGGACCGCAAGCCCCTCGACAACGTGGTCCGCTGGATCTGACCCTGAGAGCGCCCATGACGAACGAGCCCATCGCCCCCGAGGTCCTCTGCGCCGTCCGCCGCTGCGTCGCCGACAGCCTCGCCGTGCCGGAAGCCGAGGTGCTGCCCGAGAGCCGCCTCATCGACGATCTCGGCGCCGACTCGCTCGATTTCGTCGACATCGTCTTCGCGCTCGACCGCGCGCTCGACGTGCGCGTGCGCGAGACCGAGTTCAACTTCCTGACCCGGCTCGACTTCTCGTCGCCCGAGATCATGAAGGGCGCGCACCTCGCCGAGCCGGTCCTCGCGCGCCTCGAGAGCTGGCTCCCCGCGCTTCGCGAGGTCGCCGACCGCGCCCGCGTGACGCCTCGCGGCCTGTTCTCGATGATCACGATCGAGTCGCTGTGCCTCGCCTGCCAGCACGCGATCGCCGCGCGCGACGCCGCGAAGGCGCGCTGACCGCCGGCGGGCCCACGCCCGGCCCTTCGGCGCGCGACGCGCGGACGGCGAGGTGCGCAACGACGACGCGATCGCGGCGGTGGAGCCTCTCGTGAGGGCGTGACGCTCGACCTCCCGTGCACCCCGCCTGTCGACGTTGCCGGCGTCGGCGCGCTCCAGGTGAGGAGCCGCAGCCTCGGCGAAGGAGCGACCGCGAAGGCGAGCCTTGATGGCGTCCGTGCACTCCAGTGCGGCTCCACCTGTGCTGAGCGTGGAGACGCGGGCGTCAATGACCGTCGGCTCGCGGTGCGGCTGCTCGGAGGAGCTCCGCCGCGCCTTGCGGAGCGCGTCGACACGCGGGCTCCGCTCATGGCGTCACGCCCCGAGATCGTCCTCGCGTACGGCGAGGCGCCCTTGGTCGCTGGGCCTCGCGTGCCCGCTCGCGATCGCCGACGCGCGCCGGGCCGCCTACGGGTCGAGGACCGTCGCGTCGCCGCGCAGCACGCGGCCGGCGAGGTCCGCGACGACGACTCGGTCGCGGCAGAGCTCGAAGGGAAAGACCCTCGCGCCCACGCGGCACACGAGCGCCGCGCGAGCCGCGTCGCCGAACACCTCGACCCGCGAATCCAGCCCGCCCGCGAGGACGTAGCTCGCGTCCGCGCCTGCGATCGCGCCGATCGTGAGCAGCTCGCCGCCGGTCGCCACGGACCTCACGCGCAGCGGCCCCTCGCGCGAGCCGGTCGCGATCGCCGCGCCGTCGGGGCGAAACGCCAGGACGCCCCTCGACCCCGCCTCGGGGAGCTTTGCGCGCTCGGTGCCCGTCGCGGCGTCCCATCGGCCCGATCCACCGTGCGATCGAGCGCACCGCCGCCCGGATCCGAGCCCCCCCCAGGTTCGGCGCCGCCTCGGCCGCTAGATGTAGCGGCAGCGGTCCGCGAGCAGCGTCGGCAGCATCGTCCGCCACCAGGGCCAGTCGTGGTTCACGTCGTGGCCCCAGACGTCGAGATCGTGCCAGATGCCCTTGGTCCACAGGAGATCCGAGAGCTGCCGCGCGCGGTGCGGCGCCTCGTAGGCCCCCTGGCCGGTGACGATGTGGATGTCGCACGCGCGGCGGACGAGCTCGACGCGGTCGTGGTCCCAGTTCGCGATGTAGGAGACCGGGTTGTTGAAGTAGAGGTCGTCGCCCCGATAGCCCTGCGTGTACCCGGGCTCGAGGTCGTAGAAGCCGCTCATCGCGATCAGCGTGTCGAAGAGCTCGGGCCTCCGAAACAGCATGTTTGCCGCGTGGAAGGCCCCGAAGCTCGCGCCCGTCACCGCGAGGCGAGCGCCGCCGTCGCCGACGCGCCGGCGGATGTGCGGGACGACCTCCTCCTCGACGTACTCGTTGTAGAGCGCCGTTCGCCGCGCCGCCTCGTGCGGAGGCACGGCTTCGTTCATCCACGCGAAGCGGTTGATGCTGTCGATCGAGAAGACGCGGATGCGCCCGGCGAAGATCAGCGGCTCGATCGAGCGGATCAGGTCGAAGCGCTCGTTCTCGAGGTAGTCGGCCTGCGCCGTGGGGAAGATGAGCAGCGGGTGGCCCGCGTACCCGTACTCGACGATGGGCATCTCGAGGCCGAGGCGCTGGCTGTACCAGCCGAAGAGGGATCGCGGGAGGTTCGAATCGACGTGCGGCACGGGGGCGCTCCTTGGTGAGGCCAGGGAGCGTAGCCGACCCGCCGCGATCGCGTGACCCCGTCGCGCACCCTTCAGCGCGGAGCGCCGGCCTCGGCGGGCGTCGGCTCGGGCGCGCCGAACGGGACGCACTCCGTGAAGCACTCGGCGACGCAGTCGGTCTCGCCGTTCGGGCTCGCGCACGTCGAGCAGGTGGTCTGCTCCTGCGACCCCGGCGGGCAGAGCTGCGAGTCGGGGACGCAGGTCATCGAGCACGGGCCGTCGGGCATCGGAACCGGGTCCGGGCCGGGCATGCAGCGCACCGGCTTCGACGCGCCCTGGCTCCCGTCCACCTGCTCGGGCGACCCGACCGCGCCGCCGCCGGAGCACATCCACTCGGCGTGCGATCCGACCGGGCACTCCGCGGGGACACAGATGAGCTCGCAGCTCGGCGTGGGCTCGGGCGGCGCCACGCAATCGCTGCCGGGCGGGCAGTCGGGGGCGCCGTACGCGGCCACCGAGCACACCTCCTGCTGCACGAAGCCGGCCCCGCACGGGCTGTCCGGCACGCACTCGTCGTGACACTCGGCCGGGGGCGGCGCGGGCACGTCGTCCTGGCCGAGGCACTGCGGGCGATAGCCGGGCTCCGACCCCTGGGCCGGATCGGCGCAGCCCACGGACGGCCGCTGCGCGCCCTCCTCGACGGAGCAGAGCTGGTCGAGGTGCCAACCGGCGGCGCAGGCCGGGCCCGGCGCGGGCTCGAACGGCGGCGCAGGCGTCGCCTGCGGCGGGTCCTCGAGGACGACCTTGCCGCAACCCTGGCCGTTGGCGCCGGTGAGGAACGTCATGGCCGAGACGAGGAAGGCGGTCTGGAGCGAGCGGAGGGCGAGGGTCTTCATGACGGCGGTCCTGTCGTGAGGTGGTTGGTGGGTGGCGCGTCCTGCGCCGCGACTTTGGCTTAAGCAGGAGTGATGCCAACCCGGAAGCGCCCCTCGATAGACCCAGAATCTGGCTGATTTTGGCCCAATGGCCCGGCGAGAGTCGCCCGACCGGTGAAGACTGCGACGGCACACTCGCGATGAGCCAGGATCCTTGCGCCATGTGGCACACGACTTGGCACACCATGGCGTCGGCACGCCAGCGCGAGGGCGTCGGGTCAGCGGGCGGTGGTCGCGACCCGGTCGGGGAGGGCGCGCGCGAGACGACTGGCGTGGCGACTGGCGTGGCGAGTGGCGCGTGGCGCGTGGCGCGTGGAGGAGCGACGCCCCCGCCCACGTCCCGAACCACGACGGCCCCGATCAGCCGCCGCGGCTCATCCAGGGCTTCGAGGCGTAGCGGTCCCAGCTGTCCGGCAGCACGACGACCACCGGCCCGTCGATGCGGCCCGAGGCCGCCACGCGGAGCGCGGCCACGACCGCGGTGCCGGACGAGCCGCCGACGAGCAGCCCCTCCTCGCGCAGCAGCCGGTGCACCATCGCGAAGCTCTCCGCGTCGGGCACGCGCTCGACGTCGTCGATCACCGTGCGGTCGAGGATCGCGGGAGGCTTGCCCGATCCGATGCCCTCGACCTGGTAGGGCCCGTCGGGGCCGACGACGCCGGTCTCGACCCACGCGGCGAGGCCCGATCCGACCGGGTCGGCGAGCACGATGCGCGCGGCCGGCTGCGCCCGCGCGAGGAAGCGGCCGACGCCGGTGATGGTGCCGCCCGTGCCCGCGCCCGCGACGAACGCGCCGATCGTCCCGCCGGCCTGATCGAGGATCTCGGGGCCGGTCGTCTCCTCGTGGACGCGGACGTTGGCGGGACTCTCGAACTGGTCGGTGAGGAAGTAGCCCTCCTCGGCGGCGATGCGCCGCGCGACGACCTGGAAGTTGTCGGGGTGATCGGGCGGCGCGTTCGGCGTGACGACGACGCGCACGCCGAGCGCCGCGAGCGAGGCCCGCTTGTCGACCGACATTTTCGCGGGCATCACGCAGACGAGCGAGTAGCCGCGCACCGCCGCGACGAGAGCAAGGCCGATCCCGGTGTTGCCGGCGGTCGCCTCGATCAGCGTCGCACCCGGCCGGATCACGCCGCGCCGCTCGGCGTCGTCGACGATCGCGACGGCGACGCGGTCCTTCACGCTGCCGCCCGGGTTCATGTGCTCGCACTTGGCCAGCACGATCGACGGCAAGCCCGCGCCGATCCGCGCGAGCGGCACGAGCGGGGTGCCGCCGATCCAGTCGAGGATGCCGCGGGCGCGCCCGGCGGACCGGGTGGGCGGCGCGAGGCTCATCGGTGTCCCCTGACCTCTTCGCAGCGCTTCATGCAGTCGAGGTTGTCGGCGCACGCCGTGGCGCAATCGCGGGACTTGTCGAGCCGACCGGCGCAGTCCGGATCGCGCTCGCACTTCATCGGATCGCGCGCGGCAGCCTTCTCGAACGCCCCGCAGCCGAGCCCCGCGAGCGCCAAGACCAGGATCAGGCGAGCCATGTCTCCTGGTATCACGCGCGCGCGTCTCGCGATATCGGAGGACGATCGGAGTGGGCCGGATCGCGCGGCGATCGACCCGTGCGGTCCCGTCCCCTCCCCCCCACGGCTCCCGGGCCGCCGGCGGCCACACCAATGCTAGGCTCGCCGGATGTCGACCGGTCGCCCCACGCATCTGCTCGTCGGCAACCCCACGGCGCAGAGCGGGAAGAACGCCGCGCGCATCGATCGCGCGCTCGCCTTCCTGCGCGCGCAGGGCGTCTCGTGCGAGCTCGTCGCCACCCTGCCCGCGGGCCGGACGATCCCCGCGGTGCGCGAGGCCCTCGACGCGGGCGCCCACCGCGTGGTCATCGCCATGGGCGGCGACGGGACGTTCCGCGAGGTCGCCGCCGGGCTCTGCGAGAGCGCCCGCCGCGAGGACGTCGCGCTCGGGATGCTGCCGACCGGCACGGCCAACGATCAGGGCAAGAGCTTCGGGCTCGAGGCCGGCGAGGCCGAGCTCGAGCGCAACCTGTCGGTCGTCCTCGCGGGCAACGAGACGCGGCTCGACGCGGGGGTGATCGAGCACCTCGACGCGAGCGGCGCCGTCACGCTCGCGACGCGCTTCTTCGACTCGGCGGGCTGGGGCATCTCGGCGCGCGTGCTGGCGCAGCGCAACGAGGACCGCGAGATCGTCAGTTCCATCCCCATCCTCAAGCACGTCTATCGCGATCACCTCGTGTACGCCGGCGCGTTCTTCCGCACGTTCCTCGAGTCGTACGTGACGACCGACGAGTTCGACGCCGTCGTCGAGACAGAGGACGGCACGACGGAGCTCACGGGCCTGACGGACCTCGTGGTCAAGGCGACGCGGGTCTACGGCGGCGCGTGGGTGTTCGACCGGACGTCGCGCCACGACGACGGCCTCTTCGAGATCGTGCCGTTCCGCGGCAAGCTCGACTGGACCAGCAAGGGGATCGTCGACCTCGACGGCAACCCGCTGACCGAGGAGCGGCTCAACACGGTCGGCGTCAGCCACTCGCGCCCGTTCCGCGCGGCGCGGATGCGCTTCCACTTCACGACGCGCGCCGGCGGGGCCGATCTCGCCGCGCAGATCGACGGCGAGGAGCTCCGCGCGTGCGCCGACGTGAGTATCCGCGTGCTGCCCCGCGCGCTGCGCCTGATCGTCCCCTGACCTCGGCGCCCCGGATCGCCCTGCGCGGGCGCTGAAAGCAGTCGAGCCGCCCGGGTGAGGGGCGGCTCGATTGCCTTCGACGGACCGGAGGCGGCCCGCGTTCAGCCGGCGACGAACTGCTCGCGCTCGGTCTCGAGCATCGCGACGTGCTCCTCTTCCTCGGCCGCGAGCTCCTTGCAGACGTCCTTCACCTTGCCGGGCGGCAGGTTCTTGGCGAGGTCACGGAAGTAGTCGCGCGTGCGCCGCTCCATCTCGATCGCCTTGTCGTAGAGGCCGACGGGGGCGAGCTTCGGGTCGGTGAAGTCGATGCCCGCGAAGAGCGAGTCGGCGAGCAGCGTGTCGGCGTCCGGGCGGAGGTTCAAGACCTCCTCGTTCAGGTGCGTGTGATAGCGCTCTTGCAACAGGTGGAGGTGATCCACCTCGTGCTGATAGAGCTGCTCGAAGATGGCCTTGAGCGTCGGGTCCTCCGCGCGGAGCAGGGCCAGCCGGTAGAAGTGGTACGTGTTCAGCTCGAACTGCACCGCTTGGCGGATCGGCGCGACCGTCATCGGGTCGTCGAACTCCGTGCCCTTGGTGACCTCGAGCTTGCCGCCGCAGAGGAAGCAGCGGCCGTACGGGACCGCGAAGCCCGTGGAGACCTTGTGGCAGCTCGTGCACTTCCACGTGTAGACGAGATCGGCGCAGCAGACGTCGTCGTCGGCGACGACCTCATGGCACTTGGGACAAGTCGAAGGCATCTCTGTGGCTCCTAGTTCGCGTCGTCGTCGTCGTCGGTCACGGGCGCGGGCGGGGCGGGCATGGCCTCGACGCCGAGGAAGTCGAGGATGCCGGCGGCGGCCTTGCGACCGGCGCCCATGGCGAGGATGACGGTAGCAGCGCCGGTCACGATGTCACCGCCGGCGAAGACGCCGGGCAGCGACGTGCCATTGGTGCGCTCGTCGACCTCGATGTAGCCCCACTTGTTGAGCTTCAGGCCCGGGGTCGTCTGCGCGATGACCGGGTTCGCCGTGGTGCCGAGGGCGCAGATCACGGTGTCGACCTCGAGGATGAACTCGGAGCCCTTCTTCACGACGGGGCGACGACGACCGGAGTCGTCCGGCTCGCCGAGCGTCATCTCGACGCACTCCATCGACTCGACCCAGCCGCCCTCGTTGGTGTTCACCTTCGCCGGGTTCGTGAGCCACTTGAAGATGACGCCCTCCTCCTTCGCGTGGTGGAGCTCCTCGATGCGGGCCGGGGACTCCTTCTCGCTGCGGCGGTAGACGACCGTGACCTCCTCGGCGCCCATGCGCTTGGCGACGCGCGCCGCGTCCATCGCGGTGTTGCCCGCGCCGACGACGGCGACCTTCTTCCCCATGCCGACGGGCGTGTCGTAGATGGGCTGCTCGTTGCCGCGCATCAGGTTGACGCGCGTGAGAAACTCGTTCGCCGAGAAGACACCGTTGGCGGCCTCGCCGGGGATGCCCATGAACTTGGGCGATCCCGCGCCGGTGCCGACGAAGACGGCCGAGTAGCCCATCTCGCCCATCAGCTGCGGGATGGTGAAGAGGCGGCCGATGATCGCGTCGAGCTCGAACTTCACCCCGCTCTTGCGCAGGTTCTCGACCTCGGCGTCGATGATGTGGTTCGGCAGGCGGAACTCCGGGATGCCGTACTTGAGGACGCCGCCGGCGACGTGGAGCGCCTCGAAGACCGTCACCTCGACGCCCTTCTTCACGAGGTCGCCCGCGCAGGCGAGGCCGGCGGGGCCCGAGCCGATGATCGCGGCCTTCTTGCCGGTCGGCGTCACGTCGACGGCCTGGTCCCAGCCTCGCCCCATGGCGAAGTCGGCGACGAAGCGCTCGAGGCGGCCGATGCTGACCGGCTCGATCTTCTTGCCGATGATGCAGGGCGCCTCGCACTGGCTCTCCTGCGGGCAGACGCGCCCGCAGACGGCCGGCATCGCGTTCGACGCCTTGAGGATCTCGTAGGCCTTGCGGAGGTCCTTGCGGCCGAGCGCGCCGATGAACGCCGGGATGTCGATGCTGACCGGGCAGCCGGGCACGCAGCGCGGCTTCTTGCACTCGAGGCAGCGGTCCGCCTCGATGAGCGCCTCGTCGAGGCCGAAGCCGAGGTTGACCTCGTTGAAGTTCTTGTTGCGGACGTCCGCGTCCTGCGTGGGCATGGGCAGGCGCGTCGGCGCGATCGTGCGGATCGTCTTGACGATGCGCTTGGCGGGCGGCGGCAACGGCTCGGGCAACGCGGCGAGCGTGGCCGGATCGCACCACGCGGGCGGCGCGTTTTCCGCCTGCGCGCGCTGCACCGAGACGGACGCCATCGGGTCGTTCGATGCCATCGGCAGGTGCTTGAGCTTCGCGGCCTCGGCCTCGTAGCGCGAGAGGGCCTCGGTCTCCTCGCGGACGAAGCGCTTCTGGCGGAGCATCAGCTCGTTGAAGTTGACCTTGTGGCCGTCGAAGTCGGGGCCGTCGACGCACGCGAAGCGCATCGCGCCGTCGATGGTGACGCGGCACGAACCGCACATGCCCGTGCCGTCGACCATGATCGAGTTGAGGCTGACGAGCGTGTGGATCCCGTACGGGCGCGTGACCTCGGCGCAGGCGCGCATCATCACGAGCGGGCCGATCGCGACGACCTCCTTCACGTCCGGGTTCGCGTCGAGCACGCGCTTGAGCGCGTCGGTCACGAAGCCCTTGGAGCCGTAGGACCCGTCGTCGGTCGTGACGAGCAGCTCGTCGGAGTACTGGCCGAACTTGTCCTGCCAGAACATCAGGTCCTTGTTGCGGAACCCGATGATGCTGATCGTCTTGTTGCCCTTCTCCTTGTAGGAGCGCAGCTGCGGGAACACCGGCGCGACGCCGAGGCCGCCGCCGACGAGCACGACGGTGCCCGGGGTGCCGATGTGGCTCGGGACGCCGAGCGGGCCGACGAAGTCGAGGATCTCTGCGCCCTCCGGGAGCGCCATCATCTGCCGCGTGGTCTTGCCGACCGCCTGGATGACGACGGTGACCGTGCCGCGGTCGGGATCCATGTCGGCGACGGTGAGCGGGATGCGCTCGCCGGTGTCGTCGATGCGGACCATGAGGAAGTGGCCGGGGCGCGCCGCCTTGGCGACGAACGGGGCTTCGACGTCCCAGAGGAAGGTGACGGGACCGAACTGCTCGCGCTTAACGATTCGAAACACGCGCTCTCCTAGGTCGAACTTTGCGCGGAAGCGCGCAAGACTTACGCCAACGGCCGAGGGGGGGCCGGACGCGGCGCGCACATGCAAGCGGTGAACCGCCGGAGAGCGCCCCCGGCGGATCAGTACCAGACGGCGCCGACCCCGAAGCTCGCGACGGTGGGAAGGTCCCCCGTCGGCGGGTGCACCGCCGCGTGGACGCGGAGCTGCGGCTCGAGCGAGGGGCGGCCCGTGGCGGGCACGCGGATGCCCGCCACGTCGAGGGTCAGCCCGAAGCCGAGCGCGTGGAACCGGGTCCGCGGCCAGGACTGCGCCTGCGCGAGGCCCGGCTGGCTGCCGTTCGTCTCGTGGAAGGTCGTGTGCGTGAGCGCCGGCTCGTAGTCCACGCCGATCACGACGCCGCGCCAGTGGCGGTGGCCGAGGAACCAGCCGCCGCCGAGGAGGGCGCCGACGCGGAACGGGACGCGCACGAGGAGATACGGATCGACGCCGTCGACGCCGATCGGGCTCGTGACGAGCGCCGTGAGGTCGACGCCCGTGCCGAGGCGGGCGCCGAAGATCGCCGAGCTCCGCCACGGCTCCGGCGACCGCAGGAGCACGACGCCGGCGCGCAGCGCGACCCCTCCACCGCCGCCGAAGGTGTACGGCGTGCCGAATTTCCACGATCCCGTCGGGCGCACGTAGCTCGCCGGCTTGTGGTGAAAGATCGAGCCCTCGGCGCTCGCGCCGAGCTCGGGCCAGAAGCCCGTGCGCGGCCCCCACGATGCGCGCAGCGCCTCGGGCGTGTCCTCGGGCCCGACGCGCGGCGCGGTGACCGCACGAGGCGGCGCGGCCTCGCCGACGCCGTGGCGCACGCGGGCGACCAGATCCCACGCGAGCGTCTCCGACCCGCCGTCGGGCGTCTGCACGACGACCACCGTGCCGGGCTCCTCGCGCACGACCTTGCCGAGGATCGACGTCCCATCCCGCAGGACGACCACGTCGCCGCCCTCGCTCGAGGCGTCCTCCTCCGAGCCCTGCGCGGGCGCAGCGACGGCGCCGTCGTCGGGCTTCGCGGGCTCCGATCCCTTCGGCGCGTCGACGCGCCCCTTCTTCACCGCCTCGCCGAGGCGCCCCACGTGCGCGAGCGCGAGGCCGCCGCCGGTCGCGGCGCCCTGATAGAAGAAGCGCGCCCCGAGGATCCAGCTTCCGAGCTCGAGGCCCGTCAGCGCGTTGACCTGGAGCGTGTCGGGGACGTGGGCGCCCGCCGCAGGGTCGACGGAGACGCCAGGCTGGATCGCGAGCGTCGTCGGCCAGAGGTCGATCGCGTAGCGCGCGAGCAGCTGCGTCGGGACCTTGACCCCGGTGGAGTAGGCGAAATCGACCGCCGCGCCGGCGCCGAGGTGGGAGATGCCGAGTCGCTTCGACACCCCGGCGAGCCCGCCGACGCCGACCTGGTAGACCACGCTCGTCTCGATGTCGGTGCCGGTGTCCACGAACAGCTGGAGCGGCACCGCGATGGCGGCGAAGGCGCGCGTGGCCGAGGGCGCGTCGTCGCCGAATGCGAAGCGGAAGCCCGGACGGATCGACCCGCCGAACTGCGCGAGCCCGTCGCCCTTGCCCACGTGCAGCGCCCCCGCCAGATCGACCGCGTTGCGGGACTCGAGGACGTAGGTCTTCGACAGGGGGATCGAGAGGCCGAGGACGCTGCCGCTCGTCGCGTCGAACGCGCCGCCGACGCTGAGCGGCTGCGGGCCGCGAGCCTGCGGCGGTCGCTCCGCGGAGCGGAAGGCGTGGTCCGCGGCGATCGCCTGCATGCCAGTCGTCGACGCCGACGGCGCGAGGGCGGCGCCCTGGTTGACGCAGTAAGCCTGGTAGCCTCGATTGAGCCCGGCGCTGAGCGCCGCGTTGCTCGACGCATCGACGCGGAGGCTGCCCCAGTGACAGCTCGGGCCCGCGCAGCTCACGCCCACGTTGCAGATGCTGCACGTGAAGTTGTCGCTCTGAGCCGCCTGATTCTCGCACTGCGAGAGGCCCTCGCCGAACCACTCCTCGGGCCCGGCGAGCGCGACGCGCCCCGTCCCCAGCAGCGCGGCGAAGACGGCACACGAGAGCGCAAGGCGTCCGGCGTCGCGGACCGCGAGGCGTCGCCGCATCACCCTACCCGCCCGCCGCGCGAACGCCGATCAGTGGCAACCCGGCACCGTGAGCCCCTGCTCGACCACGACCAAGCACGATTGGCCGCCCGAGCACGCCTTCTCGAGCGCCATCTTCTCGCCCACGCAGCTCAGGATCTGCGTCTGGTCGGCCGAGCAACGCTTGTAGCCGTCGGGGAAGTTGCAGAGGTCGCCGACCGCGTAGCCGCTCGACGCGCAGTCGAGCACGTTGCCCGGCAGCTGCTTGCACTCCTGGCCCCCGGGACAGCCCTTGTGGGTGCCGAGGACGCCGCCGGAGCACTCCAGCACGGCGGTCAGGTCGACCGAGCAGGCAACCTTGCCCTCGAAGGAGCAGACGTCGCCCGACGAGTAGCCGCCGTTCTCGCAGGCGATGTAGCCATTCGATCCGTCGTTCTGCGCCACCCACGCGCAGTCGAGGGGCGCGCAGTGGACCTCGTCGGTCCAGAGGCCGCCGCGGCACTTGTTGACGCTCTTGCTGTCGAGCGAGCAGGCGGCGGAGCCCTCCTTCGCGCACGGCGATCCGGTCGCCGAGTAGATGCGCATCCGCTCGAAGGTGCCGCAGGTGTAGCGGTCGTGCGCCCCGACGTTCGTGTAGCAGTATCCCGGGGTGTCGAGGCACCGGAGCTCGGTCGGAGTGTAGACGCCGCCCTGGCAGAGGACCGCGCTCTGGCCCGCTGCCGTGCACGCGAGCGCGCCCTCCTCCTCGCACGCGTCGCCCGGCGCCGCGTCCACGCACGCCGCGACCCCGCTGCCGTCCTCGCGGCAGACCTGCGCCGCCCTGGCGCAGTCGTCGACGTAGTAGCTCTGCACGACCTTGTTGCCCTCGCAGTGCGACGCGCCCGTCGACGAGCCGCCGTCCGGCTGGTCAAAGGTCGGCGCGACGCCCGGCGGAAACTCCACGACCCGCCCGACCCCCTTGTCGCCGCACACCTGACCGCCGGCGGCGATGGCTTCGTCCCGAGAGATACAGCCGCTCGCCGCGCAGCCGCCTTGCGGGCTCACCATCCCATCGGCGCAGTACACGGCGTACTGCGGGCATTGCAGCGCGCTGCAAGCGCCGCTCGAGGTCCCGCCGCCCGCGGGCGCGAGATGGGTCGTCGTCGGCTCGCCCGAGCAGCCCTGGGCGGAGACCGACACGCCGACACCGAGCGCAGCGACCAGCACGCCGAGCGCCCCGGCGGCCTCCAGGCTCCATGGCTTGGGTCCCGCGACGGCCGACCGCGGCGCGGGCAGCTCGCTCCCCCGCTGTTGTACCCGACGATCCCTACCCGGCAGTCTCGAGATGCGCATTCGTCCCCCAGCGAGGCACGCACGGGCGCGCCGCGAGGGGAGAACCTCTCACGAAGCCTTCGCCACCTCAACGGCCGATGTGCGCCCGCCCACATTCTGAACTGCCGATTTCCACGCTGGGGTATCGTCGAGCAGCCGCAGGGCGCGATCGCCGGATCCTCCCCGGGGAGCACCACGGACGCTCCGAGGCGTTCGTCGCGAGTGACCCGGTGCGACGAAGCCCGATGCAACAACGGCGCGCCGTATTCCGGTGCGCGCGACGGACGCGCCAGGGCCCCGGGCGGCCTCTCAGCCGACCCGGACGCCGGGCGGGAGCCTCGCCTGGAAGGTGAGGCTGCGCTGGACGAACAGCGGCGACGCGCCCTCGAGGCCGAGCGCGCGCACGGACTCGGCCATCGGGTGCGCCGACGGGCCGACGCGCAGACAGAGCGCGCGGCCGAGGCTCGTCTCGACGCGGGCGCGCACGTCGACGACGGTCCTCAGGATCGCGCCGTCGCGCCGCGAGTAGAGGACCACGTCGAGGCCGACCCCGGGCACGCCCGCGGGCACGCGCCCCTCGAGCACCACGCTGGGCTCGCCGGTCGTCGGGTCGACGACCTCGCCGCGGAAGCGGCCCGGCGTGAAGTCGAGCGGGAGGTCGGCGAGGAACGTCGGGTAGCCCCAGATCTCGCCCCCCGCGGCGCGGGCGGCGGCGGTCGTGACCGGCAAGTGAAGGACGTGGAAGCCGAGCCGGCGCTGCCGCCCGACCGATCGCAGGTCCCCCGCGAGCAGGCGCAGGGCGGACCGGTCGCCGGCGAGCCGCACGACCAACCCGAGGGCGGCCTCGTGGTGCGGGCCGAGGCTCGTGTCGCGGTGGTCGAGGAACGCGAGGCCCGCGATCGCCTTCGGGCCGACGACCACGGGCTCGAGGCCGGTGCCCTCGAGCGCGCGCCGCGCGGCCCACGCATCGGCGAGGAAGAACGCCTGGAACAGCGAGGCGTCCCCGTAGAGGATCGGCAGCCTCACCTCGCCGGCGGTGGTCGTGTGGGGCGCCTGGGGGACGTCGAAGAACGCGGTCGCGGTCATGTCGCTACCCTCGTCGCCGCGCCGGATCGAGGAGAGAGCGCTTCGTGCTGGTCCTCGAGGACGGGGAGGCGGTTGACCTGGTAGCGGCCTTCGTAGATCCGCCCGGGGCGCGCGTCACGGGGACTCGTGCAAGGCGCGGCAGGATGCCGCCGCGCAGCGTCGCGCAATCCCCGCGTGGCCCGACGACAGCGGCTGCGACTCGCCGTCGGCGCCGAATCCGCCCGCGGAAGCGCCCTACTTGCCGAAGCTGCGGATCAGCGCGACGAGCCCGTCGAGCGTCTCCGGCTTGTCGAGCTGCGGGCTCCCCGGCATGATCGGCGACTTGCCGACCGCGGTGCCGCCGTACTGAATGACCTTCTTGATGTCGGCGTCGGAGGTCTTCTTCTGCCACTCCTTGTCGGTGTAGTTGCGCGGCTTCGGGTTGAGCGCGACCGAGCCGGGACCGTCGCCCCTGCCGGACTCGCCGTGGCACGGCGCGCAGGTGTTCTTGAAGGTCTCCCGGATGGCCGGCGTGATCGCGGCGGCCGAGGCGCCGGGCTCCTTCGCGGCGACGCCGCCTGCGGGCGCCGGCTCCTTGCTGCAACCGAGGGACAGGGCGCCGAGGACCAGAGTCGACGAGACGAGCCAGAGAGTGCGGGACATGGATGCTCCTTTCAGCGAGCCGAGCTTGGCGCGAACGCGAGGCCGCGTCGCTGACCGATGTCAGCCGACGAGATCCGCGCGGCGCAGGCGGCGCGCGGTCACTGCGATCGCGACCACGCCGATCGCGAGCGGCCAGGCGACGCCGACGGCGAGGGTGAGGCGCGGGCCGAGCGTGTTCGCGAGCCAGAAGCCCACGGGGCCGAGCACGCTGAGCTCGGGGTCGACGCCGCTGAGGATGGCGAGGCGCGCGGCCTCGACCGGGTTCGCGGCGGCGAGCGCGAAGACGACGGCCGGCGGCATGCGGGCCCGGAGCAGCGCGCCGACGAGCGCGAAGTCGTGCAGCGCGCTGCCGGCGAGCCACGCGAGGAGCGCGTAGACCGTCGCGCGCTCCGGGGTGCGGGCGATGGAGGAGAGCAGGAACCCGACGCCGACGAACGCGATGACGAGCGAGACGACGACGGCGAGGCTGCGCGCGACCAGCGGCGCGATCGAGGCCTCGCCCGCCACGCGCCCGTAGGCGAGCGCCGCGAGGAACAGCACGACGATCGGGCCGGCGACGACGAGCACGCGCGACGCGACGACCGCTCCGAGCCAGTCGGACCGCTTGCACGGCTGCGCGAGGAAGAGCTCGAAGAAGCCGCTCGATCGCGCCTTCACGATGGCCTGACAGGTCGCGACCAGCGCGACGAGCGGCACCGCGAGCACGACGGCGTTCGAGACGTTGAGCACGACGCGCGAGATGCCGGTGAAGCCGAGCACCGTGGACTCGCGCAGGCCGAGCCAGACGAAGCCGCCGAAGACCAGCGTGTAGACGACCGCCGTGAAGGCGACCCAGCGCGAGCGGCGCGCCTCGGCGAGCTCGAGGCGGAAGAAGGCGCGCTCGGCCGCGGTGGCGGCGAAGGCGCCCGAGGGCGCAACGGAGCTCATCGGGGACCTGCCTTCTCCGCGTCGGATCGAGCCACGAGCACCCGCTCGACCTCCTCGAACGTCGCGTCGCCCGAGGCCGAGGCCGAAAACCCGTAGTCCATGGGTGTCTTCTGGCCGCGCGCGTAGCGGGCCGCGCGCGCGTCGACCCAGCGCGATTCGTCGCGCGCCCACGCGCCGCGCACCTCGGGCTTGCGCTGCCGGAGGTAGTGCACGAGGCAGCCGACGTCGTCGAAGTAGAGGCGATCACCGGGCGAGGTCGTGAGCTCGGCCGCGTGGCGCCGATCCGACACCAGCATCCCGCACGCGGCGCAGGCCTGCTTGCCCCACACCGGATCGGTCGGCTGCGAGCCGTCGTCGCACGCGCCCAGCGCGATCGCGCCGATTGCGAGGCCGAGGCCGAGGATCGTGCGGCGGGTCATCGCACCACCCGCAGCGCGGGGGCCGCGCGCCGATCGCCTTCGCGGAGATCGCCCTCCTGGTAGATGGATAGATCCACGATCTCGCCCTCGTGCGCGCGGAGCAGGCGCGCGACGACCTCCACCTTCTCGGCCTGCGTGAAGAGCGCGCCGAGGCGCCCGCCCCCGATGGCGACGAAGCCGTTCGCGCGCAGGAACTCCGCGGCGCGCGCGGCGCCCGGCCCGAGCGCGACCTCGACCCGGTAGCTGCGGAGCTCGGCGAAGATCTCGGCGACCGAGGCGTCGCGATCGACGCGGCCGTCGCGGAGCTCGATCACGCGGTCGACGAGCTTCTGCACCTCCTCGATGCGGTGCGAGCAGAGCACGACGACGTGCCCCTTTGGCCGCTCGTCCACCTGTTCGAAGAACGCGGCGCGCGCGGCGGCGTCGAGGTTCGCCGTCGGCTCGTCGCAGACGAGGACCTCGGCGTCGACGGCGAGCGCCATCGCCGCGAGCAGCTTCTGCTTCATCCCTCCGGACAGGTCCCGAAAGCGCTTGCTCGCCGCGACCTCGAGGTCGAGGCCGAGCCGCGCGGCGCGCTCGGCGACCGCGCCTTCCGCGAGGGCGCGCAGGGCGCACCACGCGCGCACGACCTCGCGCACGGGCGCCTCGAGCGGCGGGGCGATCTGCGGGATGTAGGCGATCTGGCGGAGCGCCGTCTCGGGCTCGCGCGCGACGTCGACCCCGCCGACCGCGACGCGCCCGTCGACGCGCACGAGGCCGAGCAGCGCGCGCAGGAGCGTGGTCTTGCCCGACCCGTTCGGCCCGACGAACGCGACGCGCTCGCCGCGCCCGACGTGGAGCGACACGTCGACGAGCGCGGCGACGCGCCCGAAGGACTTGGAGACGTGCTGTACGTCGATCATCGAGGCCTCGCGTGCGGGAGGTGGGCGGGCCGCGCGTCGAAGAGCAGGCGCCGGCTGGCCAGGACGGGGACGGCATGCGCGATCGCGTCGACGAGCCCCATCGCGAAGGTGCCCTCGAAGAGCTTCAGATCCGGGTGCGCGTCGGTGAGCTCGCCCGAGAGGCGCTTCACCTCGAACGCGACGTCGCCGACGCCGTCGCCGTCGAGGTCGTAGCCCGCGTAGTCCGACCAGTAGTTACCGCGAAACTCGGTCTTGAGCGCGTCGCCGCCGCCGTCGACCTCCGCGGCGACGACGTTCTCGCGAAAGTCGTTGCCGAGGAAGTGCGCGCCCTCGTCGGCGCCGTGCAGGCGCAGCGCGACGTCGTTCAGCGCGAGGACGTTGCCCTCGAAGGTGACCGGACGGTCGGGGGATCGGGGCGTGCGATCGAGGTAGCTCCCGGTCGTGTTGGCGACCAGCCAGTTGCGGCGGACGCTGACGCCGTCGCTCTCCTTGAAGCCGATGCCGACGCCCGCGGCGCCGCGCGCGCCGGCGATCACGTTGTCTTCGATCGCGATGCGGTCGCTGTACATGACGAAGATGCCGACGACGTCGTCGACGAGCCGGCTGCGCGTCACGCGCGCGTCGTTCGCGTACATGAAATGCGTGCCGTAGCGGCTCCTCGTGATCGTGTTCTGGTCGAGCGTGACGCGCTTCGAGTACCAGACGACGACGTCGCGCGCGCGATCGACGACGCAGCCGCGCACGACCGCGTCGCTCGACTCCCAGAGCTTGATGCCGTCGCCGCGCTGCTCGTGGTCGCCGTCCTGCCCGATCACGTGGCTCTTCTCGAGCACGCACGACGGGCAGGGGCCGAGCGTGATGCCGAAGTGGGCGTCCTCGACGCGCAGGCGCGAGAGCCGCGCGCGAGCCCCCTTGACCTTCACGCCCGCGTCCTCCGCGGTGCTGTGCCGGCCGGAGTGGCGAAACGCGAGGTTGTCGACGACGACGTCGTCGGCCTCGACGTGGAGCACGGTCCCCTGCCCCGTGCCCTCGATCACGGCCCCCTCTTCGCCGCGGAGCGCGAGCGGGCGCCGGACCTCGAAATCCCCCCGGTAGATGCCCCTTCGCAGCCAGATCTCGCGCGGGCCGTCGGCCCTGGCGAGCAGGTCGCGCAGCGCGGCCGCGTCTTCGGCGACGACGGCGCCGGCGGGGATCGCCTGCGCGCCGGGCCCGGCGTCGACCGGCGGGGGCGGCGGGCCCTCGAGCGCGCCGGTGCTCGACCCGGCGCGGCGCACGGCGAAGAGCGCGACGAGCGCGCAGGCCGCGACGCCGATCGCTCTCCGCGAGCGCGTCACGGGGCCACCTTCGGCGGGCGCTCGGGCAGGAGGAACGCCCGCGGACAGACCACGCCGCACGTGCCGGCCTGCGGGCAGACCTTGCAGACGCGGCCGCGCAGGACGACCGCGCCCGCGAGCACGACGACCCCCGCGACCGCCAGCCAGAAGCCCTGCCCGGGCTGCGCGAAGGTCAGAAACTGCCCGATCTGGCCGTTGCCCGCCAGCGCGGGGGTGAACGGCGGGATGCGGATGGGCGCCTTCGGGTCGAGGTCGTGGCCGAACTTCCACATCCAGTAGAAGGTGTCGGCCACGAACAGGACCGGGAGCGCGAGGCCCGGCAAGAGGGTCAGTCGACCGACCTTCTTGCCGGTGACGAGCGCGAGCGCGACCACCATCGCGCCGACCGCGCCGATGCCGAACGCGGCCATGTCGCGCTCGAACTTCGCCGCGTCGGCGAGGTGGCCCATGCCGATGTAGTGGTTGATCGTGTCGATCTCGCGGACGTCGCCCGTCACCCCGGAGAGCGAGATGACGAGCTTCAGCCCGAAGGGATACTGCGGCGCATAGAGCACGAAGCTCCAGTACGGCCGGAAGTACGACGCCACGAACAGGAGGACGGCCAAGACCGCCAGCCCGACGACGAGCCAGCGGTGGAGCCGGGACGCCTTCGGCGCGGGCGGCGCCGAGGCGACGACGGAGAGGTGCCGATGACCGTCCCGAGCCCCTTCGCCCCCCGAAGAGCTGTCGGGCGTGCGCGGATCCAGGTCGGCGGTCATTGGCAGTCTCCTACTTCTTCGGCTTGACGAGCATGTAGCCGGCCATCTCGAGGTGCAGCGCCGAGCAGAACTCGGTGCAGTACATCGGATAGACGCCGGGCATGTCGGCCTTGAACGTGATGTTCTCGTGCTTGCCGGGCTCGAGCGACAGGTCGATGTTGTACATGTTGATCGTGAACCCGTGCGTCTGGTCCTCGGCCTGCTCGAGGTTCGTGATGTGCATCGTCACCTCGTCGCCCTCCTCGAGCTCGAGCTGATCGGGCACGAAGTGGCTGCGGATGGCGGTCATGAAGACCTCCACCTTCTTGCCATTGCGGACGATGCGCTCTTTGCCACCCTCGACCGCGTTCGGGTCGATCTTGCCCGTGTAGGGGTTCGTGCCCGTCTTGTACATCTTGATGGGCTTGAGCTTGTCCGTCTTGATCATCTGCGAGTAGTGGGGCTCGCCGATGCCGATCGGAGCGTCGTAGAGCAGCCGCATCGAGGGCGCGTTGACGTCGATGAGCTGGAAGTTCTGCGGGTAGAGCGGGCCGACCGGCGCGAAGCGGTCGATCGACATCTTGTTCATGGCCACGACGTACTTGCCGTCGGGGCTCACGGTGTCGCCCTCGGCCGCCATGATGTGGCCGATGTTGTAGTGGACCTTGAGCTTCTCCACGACCTTGAGGTCCTTGAGGTTCCACTTGGCGACGACGCTCTCGAGGAACACGCTCGTGTACGCGAAGCCCTTGTCGTCGAAGACCGTGTGCAGCGGGCCGAGGCCGATCTCGACCTGACCGCGGATCGACTCCTTGAAGGGCAGGATGCCGACGCCGTACGGGTCCCTCGACTCGTACTTCTTCTGCGCGATGAGGTTCTTGATCTTCTCGAACTCGTAGACCGTGCCGTGCGTGTCGAGCTTGCCGCCGACGACGATGTCCTTGCCGTCGGGCGTGACGTCGCAGCCGTGCGGGCTCTTCGGCTCGCCGACCAGCGTGAGGATGCTCTCCTCGCCGGCGGTCTTGAGCGAGATGACCCGGATGCCCTTGATCGTGTCGGTCTTGCCCGCCAGGACGACCTGCTCGGCCTTCTTCCAGTCGATGATGTGCAGGTAGTCCATGTCGTTCTGCGAGGCGCCGCTCTCGATCGGCGGCTTGCCCTGCAGCGTCCCGCCGGTGGCCATCTCGGTGTTGAACGAGTTGATGAACACCCAGCCGTCGGAGACGAGCTTGCCGGCGTCGGCGAGGTCCTGCGTGTACGGCGGCAGCTCGATGCCGAAGCTCTTCGCGACGTCGATTCGGCCCTTCTCGCGGTCGAACTTCCAGAACATCGCGAGGCCGCGGTACTTCTCCTTGTACTCGCTGAGAGGGGCGTACTCGCGGCCGAGGGGCGCGGGATACTGGCTCGTCTCGATGACGTAGTCCGTATTGGGCGTGACGAACGCGCCGCCGTGATCGCTCGCGACGAGCGGGTTCGCGACGATCTGCTTCGTCATGAAGTCCTCGAGATCGACGACGGCCACGCGACCGTTGGCCTTGTCGTTCACGAAGAGGAACTTGCCGTCGTAGTCGCCCTTGGTCTCGGAGAGGTTCGGGTGGTGGACGTCGGCCCAGGTGATCTTGTGGGTGCCCTGCGCGCCCTCGGCGATGACGCGGTCGCTCTCGCCGCCGTAGCCGTAGCCCTGCCACGGCTCGGGCGTGAAGACGCCGATGACCTTGAGCAGGCGCATCGACGGCACGCCCATCACGAGCACCTGCCCGGACTGCCCGCCCGAGGCGAAGATCATGTACTCATCGAGCTTGCCAGTGGGGACATACGTCTTGACCGCGGCCTCGACGTCCGCCTCACTGAGGCCGCGCGCGGCCATCAGGTCCTTCAGCGAGCCGGAGGCGCCGAGCGACGCCCCTCCGGCGGCGGGCCCCTGCGGCTTGGTGAACTGCTGTTCCGCCTTGTTCTCGCACGCCACGACCGCAACTGCGGCGCCGGCGGCGACGCCGGCAAAGGCCAATCCTCGCTTCATCCACGCTCTCATCGGTTCCTCCGTGGCTCGGTCTCGGACGGGACCGAACGCGGACACTCTCCGCCTCGGCGCCCCCCGTGTCGCTGACCGATGTCATCCCCCGGCGGCACGATGGCGAAGGGAAGCATTGCGGCAGCCTGCCCCATCCTGCGGCGTTCCGCCGCGCGACCAGCCGGGCGCGCGCGCGTGCTTCTGCTACGGTGCGCGCCCCCCATGACCGAAGCTTCGCCGTTCGACGCCGTCTCGCCCCCGCTCCGCGCCGCCCTCGAGGCCCGCGGCTTCACC
>CAIVJW010000068.1 GCA_903906315.1 uncultured delta proteobacterium
CCGCCCGCGCCGCCCGCGCCGCCCGCGCTCGACGACGAGCTCGACGTCGTGGGGTCGGTCGAGGTGGACGTCACGCCGCCGCCGCCGCTCGACGTGGCGGTGCCGCCCGCGCCGCCGCCGCCGGTCGTCGTGGCCGCGCCGTCCTCGGCGGGCGAGCCGCAGCCGATGGCGGCGATCAGGGGGAGCGACGAGAGGAGGGCTCCTGAGCGCATCGCGCTTCCATAGCAGGGCGACGCGCTAACGGCGTCCTCGTCCGATCGCCGGGAACTCTTCGCGCGAGCCGCTGTCCTTGGCTTCGACGGGCAAGCACCCCGTCGCCCCTCGAAGCCGGCGCGCGTGGCTTGCGCTCGGAGAGCTGGAAATGACGATGGAAAGCAAGCAGAAGGTCGCGCTCACGTTCGCTCTGTACCAGGGCGGCGGGCTGGTTCGTCGCGAGACCGTGACGCAGGACATCGTCAAGATTGGCAAGGACGCGAAGAGCCACCTGCGAATCGACGACCCGTCGGCGTCCCGGATGCACGCGGTCATCGAGGTGGCGTCGCCCGCCGATGTCACGCTGATCGATCTCGGCAACGATCCGGGCACGGTCGTCAACGGGGCGCGCGTCAACAAGTGCAAGATCGGTCCCGGCGATCAGCTCCAGATCGGCACCACGACGATCGTGCTCGAGAAGGCCGAGGTCCTCGCGGTGGCCGCGGCGGCGCCGCCCGACGCAGGTCGCGCGTTCGCGCCCGTCGGCGCGCCGTCGAACCCGTTCGCCGCCCTCGGCGCCAACCCCTTCGCCGCGGCGGCGCCGAACCCCTTTGCGGCGGCGCCGCAGAGCCCGTTCGCCTCGCCCGCGGCCGATCCGTTCGGGCTCGCGAGCCCGTTCGCCACGGCGCAGGCCGACGACGAGGTCGCCGCCGACGCGCCCGAAGGGTCGTACTCGTACGCGCTCGTCCAGCATGGGCCGGACGTGTCGGCCGAGGAGTCCGAGACGGCCGCGACCGCGGTCGAGGTCGTGATCCTCTGGGGCACGACCACGCTGCACGTGTCGCACCTGACGCCGCCGCGGTCGTTCTACGTGGGCGAAGAGGAGAGCAAGCACGTCCACTGCGACTACTTCGTCCCGGCCGAGAAGCTCGGCGCGACGCGCGCTCCGATCGTGCTCGCGGACGCTGCAGGCACGGTGTCCGTCGTGCTCCCGCCGGGCGCTCGGGGCACCCTCGAGATCGACGGTCAGCCCAAGACGACGCTCGCGCAGGCGATCGAGAGCGGGCGCGCGCAGCCGTGCGCCGAGCTCTCGGGCGCGCACCAGATCGCCCTGCCGAAGGGCTCGAAGGCGCGCGTCGAGCTCGGCGACCTCGCCTTCCAGGTCTCGACCGTCGCCGCCGGCAAGGTGGTCGCCGGGCACGTGCAGCTCGACACCCAGGGCGCCCTCTACACGGGCCTCTCGGCGGCCGTACACCTCGGCCTGATCGCCGCGTTCGCCTTCTTCATGCCGCCGCTCGGCGCGACCGACTCCGACGGAATCTCGACCGACCAGCAGTTTCTGCTGCAGCAGTACCTGAATGCCGCCGCGGAGCGGGAGCCCGAGCAGAAGGACACCGAGCAGGTCACCGAGACCAAGGCCGACAACCAGGAGGGCGGCAGCGGGACGCGGGCCAAGGGCGAGGAGGGGAAGATGGGCCTCGCCACCGCGGCGGCGACCAATGGCAGGTACGGAGTCCAGGGCGACAAGAACAACCCCGACCCGCACATCGCGCGCCAGGCCGCGCTGCGCGACGCGGCCGAGTTCGGCATGATTGGCCTCTTGAACGCGGGCGCCGGCGGCGACCCGAACGCGCCGACGGCCCCGTGGGGGCGCGACGACTCGAGCGGGGTCGACGCGCTCAGCGCGCGCGGCAACATGTGGGGCGACCAGATCGGCGACTCGTTCGGCGCGGGCGGGCTCGGCCTGTCGGGCATCGGCGAGGGCGGCGGCGGGCGCGGCGAGGGCATCGGCCTCGGCAACATCGGCACGATCGGCCATGGCGCGGGCGCGGGCACCGGCCAAGGCTTCGGCAACGGACACGGCACGATCGGCGGGTCGCACCGCCCGAAGCCCCCGCTGGTGCGCATCGGCAGCTCGACCGTCAGCGGGCGCCTGCCGCCCGAGGTCATCCAGCGCATCGTGCGGCAGAACTTCGGGCGCTTCCGCCTCTGCTACGAGAACGGCCTGCGCAACAACCCGAACCTGCAGGGCCGGGTCGGCGTGCGCTTCGTCATCGGCCGCGACGGCGCCGTGTCCCAGGTCGGCAATGGCGGCTCGGACCTGCCCGACTCGGGCGTCGTCTCGTGCGTGGTGCGCGCGTTCTACGGGCTCTCCTTCCCGCAGCCGGAGAACGGGATCGTGACGGTCGTCTACCCGATCATGTTCAGCCCCGGCGGCTGACCCTTCGCGGCGGCGCTCGCCCCCGGGCGAGCCGCCGGCCGCGGCGACCGGGGCGCGCGAGCCGGATCAGCCGAGCAGCTCGGCTTCCTCGAAGACCTGCGGATTGGCACGTTGCCACGCGACGATCGCCGCCTCGTCGACCCGCACCTCGTCGGCCTCCCGGTCGACCTGCACCTCGAAGCGTGCCAGTCGCTCGCCCTCGACGCCCGGGCTCTCGCCGGTCGCGACGACGAAGTCCCAGCCATGCGCCTTGCACGTGATCGCGCCGCCGGCGAGGCAGCCCTCGGCCATCGGCGCCCCGCGGTGGGGACAGCGGCCGTAGAGCGCGTGAACCTCGTCGCCGACGCGCACGACCACGAGGTCCATTCCCGCCGCGCGCGCGGCGTGGGGCCGGCCGTCGGCGAGCTCGCTGTACGCGGCGAGGCGCGTGGACTTCGGTTCCGTCACGTGGAGGCCTCCTCGGGTCGCGGGCGATCGTGCGCTGCGCAGTCGTGGTCGAGGACCACCTGCTGATACCGGCGCTTCGCGTCGGCCTCGAGGTCCGTGAGCATGGCCTCGACCTTCGCGAGCCCCAGGTGCCGCGCCATCTTCGCGTTCGTCTCGGCCACGCGGTCGTAGAGCGCGGGGCGCGGCGGCGGGGCGTCTCGGACGAAAGCGAGCACGTCCTCGGGATCGACGAACCGCTCCTCGGTGTCGCGCCCCTCGTAGATCGAGGCGATGCCGTCGAGGCGCACCCATTGCAGCGTCGGATCGGGCGCGCGGCGGAACAGCGAGATCATCGCGTAGGGGTTCTGGGCGCCGTAGCGGAGCCGCGGGTGGAGCGCCGCGAACGCGAGGACGGGCGGGCCGCCGAGGCGGGCGTGGCCCGCGGCCGTGACCTGGTCGCAGAAGCGGATCCAGGCGTCGGGATCGACGTCGACGAAGGGCATGATGACCTGCGCGACCACCTGCTTCTCGTCGGCCGCGACCTCGGCCATCAGCTCGATCAGGGCGTCGGCGCGCGTCGAGTCGGCGAAGACGACGTGACGCGCGGTCTGCCCGGCCAGGCGGCCGGCGCGCGCGAAGGGGCAGAACGAGTACTCCTCGATGATCTCGAGGAGGTAGCGATCGTTCGATCGCAGGGCCTCGATCGTCAGGGCGGCGCGGAGCTCCGCGCAGAGCGGCGGCAGCGCCTCGAAGGGCGCCGCGACCGCAAACGGGTCGAGCTCGGTGATCACGACGCCCGGCATCGGAGCGGAGCGTAGCGCGGCCGGAGCGGGGGCCGGCCGATTCTCTCGCCACCGCCCGGGAGGGGGGGCGAGGTGTCAGCCGCGAGGGCGCAAAAGGGCGCCGCTTCGCACGGGCGGCCTCGACGGTCTCTCACCGATTGACGCGCCACGCGCTCGCGTCCCGTGTCCGCGCCGACCCGCGTGCGCGCGACCTCGCGGCCGCCCGTCAGGCCCGCTTTGCGAGCTGCGCCTCGAGCTCGGCGACGCGCGCGAGCGCCGCCTCCCTGCCGGCCCGCTCTGCCTCCCTGGCGGCGCGCTCGGCGGCCACGGCGACCTCCCTGCCTGCGCGCTCGGCCTCGGCCTCGGTGGGCCACAGGTGCGAGCCGCCCTCATCTTCGGCGACGCGCAGCCGCGAGCCGTTTTCGACGACGTGTACCCACGCGCCCAGCGTCGGTGAGAACGCCGGCCCCTCGCCCGCGTAGCTGCGCGCGAGCGTGCCGTCGGCGGCGCGCGTCCACAGTTGCAGTCGCAGGGGCCCGCCGAGGGAGCGCGGCCCGACGAGGAGCGGGTCGAAGACCCAGAGCTCGCCGACGCTCGCGGAGGCGTAGCGGACGGGCGCGTCGGCGTAGTCCTTGTAGGGGTGGCCCTTGCTGACGACCTCGACGGCGAGCGACGGCGCGCGCAGCCCCGGCACCCACGTCCGCAGGCTGTCGAGCGCCTCGGCGCCGACGGGCCGCGGCACGATGAGGCAGAGATCGGGGTCGAGGCCGACGCGGGGAGCGCGGCCGATCCAGCGCACGGCGAAGTTGCGAGCGACGAGGGCGTCGACGTTTTCGGACGCGACCCAGTGGAGCAGGACGGCCTGGAGCAGGTCGACGACGCTGACGTGCAGGATGGACTCGGGCACGGGCACCTCCGGCAGCGTCCAGTCCGCCGGGGGGAGGGCGTCGACGTCGCGGGGGATCACGCGGGCCGGGGTAGACATGGACGACATGGTACCG
>CAIVJW010000069.1 GCA_903906315.1 uncultured delta proteobacterium
CCCCGCGGCGATCGCCCCCGCGCGCGAGGCGTGCTTCGGCCCGCCGGCCGCCGATCGCCGAGGGCCCGCCCCCGCGGCGAGGCTGTGGGGCGACGCCAAGGAGCACGCGCCCTTCGCTCGCTTCGGCTTCGGCGCGCGCTGCATGCAGCTCGAATTACCGCTCTCGGTCGCGGGACGCGTGGAGGGCGCCTCGAGCTTCCCCCTCGATCGCTACGGCACCCCCTATTCCACCACGAGCGCGGCCCCCGAGGTCCGCCTCGGCGCGCGCTTCTCGAGCGGGATGGCGTGGGCGCCGTTCGCCGTGCTCGTCGAGGCCGAGGCCGACGTCCTCACCGGCGTCGCGGCCTCCGACCCCGGCGCCGCCGGCCAGGGCTACCCCGGCAGCGAGGGGCTCGCCATCGACCTCCGCAAGCTCCACGCCCGCGCCTCGATCGCCCGGGCGATCCACCTCGACGTCGGCGCGCAGACCAGCCACTTCGGCATGGGCCTCCTGTCGAACGACGGCGCCCACGGCTGGGAGCCGGGCAGCGCCTCGTTCTCCGACCCTCGGCGCGGCGACCGCGTGCTCCGCGCGCAGCTCTCGACGGGGCCGCACACGCCCGCGGGCCTCGCGCTCTCCTTCGGCGTCGACAAGGTGATCGGCGACGACGTCCTGCTGGCGGGGGACTCGGCCAGGCAGGTCTTCGGCGCGATCCTCCTCGGCGTCGGCAAGCCCCTCTCGGGGGGCGCGTACGTCGTGCGGCGCCACCAGGAGAACGCCGCCGGCCGCGCGACCGACGTGACCGTGATGGATCTGACCGCGAAGGCGACGCTCGAGATCCCGGGCGCGACGCTCGCGGTCGAGACCGAGTGGGCGCTCGTGAACGGGACGACCGATCTCGGCGCGACCCTGGAGCACCGCACGCACGACGTCCTCGAGCTCGGCGGCGCGGCGCGCGCTTCGATCGACGCGGGCGTCCTCGGCGCGGTCCTCGACTTCCTCTACGCCTCCGGCGACCAGAACCCCTACGACGGCGCCCAGAATGCGTTTCATGTCGACCCGAACTTCGCCACGGGCCTCCTGCTCTTCCGCCAGGTGATGGCCGCCCAGAGCGCGCGCACCCCGGCGACCGCGGCCGATCCGCTCCTCGTCGCCCGGCCGGCCGACGACCTCGAGCGCGTCCCGACCCACGGCAGCGCCACCAACACGGTCGCCTTTTCCCCGAAGCTCCGCGTCCGCCCGATCGACGGCCTCGAGCTCTACGGCGGCCCGATCTTCGCGCTCGCCAACGTGCCGAACGCCGACGCCTTCAACACGCAGATCGGAGGCGGCGCCGCGCGATCGTCGCTCGGCGGCCAGGCGGGGCGCTACCTCGGCACCGAGCTCGATCTCGGCGTCCGCTACCGCGCGATCCTCCGGGGCAGCGAGCTCACGGTCGGCGTCGAGGGCGGCGCCCTCCGCCCCGGCAATGCGTTCCGCGCGATCGACGAGTCGACGATGGGCGCGGTGTACGGCGGCCGCGCGATGCTCCGCTACCGGTTCTAGGCCGATGGATCGCCCTTCGTCCCCAAGCCCCCGCCTCGCGCCGATCGCGAGGACGTGCCTCGGCCGCGTCGAGGAGGAAACCGCGATGTCCACGAAATTGCCCCGCCTGCTTCCCCTCCTCCTCCTGATCGGCGCGGCGGGCGCCTGCCTCTCCGACGCCCCGACGTTCCTCGGCGACACGGCGCCGGGCAAGGGCCCCGTCGTCCGCTTCGACGTCTTCCACAAGCCCTTCGCCGAGATCCCGCTGCCGAACGACTTCGCCACGCGCTTCGACCCGGCCTCGCCGACCGGGCGCCGCTTGAACGCGAGCGTCCTCGCGGGGCCGACCGCGTGGGAGCAGGCCACTCGCGCCGAGCTCGACAAGCTCTCCGGCTGGGGGACGCTCGCGCCGATCACGGTGAGCTTCGGCGCGCCGATCGACCCCGAGGTGATCCTCGCCCACCACGGCAACGACAACTTCGACTATCGCGACGACGCCGTCCTCGTGATCGACGTGACGCCGGGATCGCCCGGCCTCTGCCAGGCGGTGCCGCTCGACCTCGGGCAGGGCAACTGGCCGCAGGTCCTGGCCGAGCAGGAGGTCTACGACGCCGACCCGCGCGCGAGCCTCCAGACGCTCGTCTTCGAGGAGACCGAGGAGGACGTCAATCACAATGGCGTGCTCGACCCCGGCGAGGACACCGACATGGACGGCGTCCTCGACCACCCGAACACCCGCGACGGCCGGCCCGGGTCGGCCGTGATCGAGTTCTACGAGCGCGAGACCAACACGCTCATCCTGAAGCCCGTCATGCCGATGCGCGAGGCGACCACCTACGCGGTCGTCCTGACCAAGCGCCTCGTCTCGCCGTCCGGCGATCCCGTCCGATCGCCCTTCCCGGGGGTGAACCACGCCGAGCAGTCCCAGGCGCTCGCGCCGCTGCCCGACTGCCTCGGTCGCTACGGGCTGTCCGTCACCGACGTCGGCTTCACCTGGAGCTTCACCACCCAGAGCCTCAGTCACGACTACCGGATCGTGCGCGACGGCCTCTACGGCCTCGGGCCGCTCGCGCGGCTCGGCACCGACTTCCCCGCGACCCTCTCACGGCTCGACGACGTCCGCGACCCGGCGCCGGGGGTGACCCACACGAAGGTCGTCCCCACGAGCGTCTTCATCCCGCTCGCGCTCCAGCTCATGAAGCTCACGGGATCGTCGGACGCCGAGGCCAAGGTGTTCGAGGCGACCATGAGCTCGGTCGATTACATCGCGGCCGGCGCGATCCGGTCGCCGCAGATGTTCCCGCGCACCGACGCGGCCGGCGCAATGCTGCCGCTCTATCGCCAGGTGTGGGACCTCGACGCGCCCCCGCGCGGCGAAGAGGTGCCCTTCTGGGTCTTCGTGCCGAAGAACCGCAAGGGCCCCGCGCCGGTGGCGATCTTCATCCACGGCCACGGAGGCAGCAAGTTCGACGCGCTGCCCTTCGCCGGGCTCCTGGCCAGCTACGGTATCGCCACGATGGGTATCGACGCGCCGAGCCACGGAATCGGCCTGCCGCCCGCGCAGCTCGCCATGCTGCGGGGGTATTTCAAGGACGCGGGCGTCGCGGGCCTCGGGGACTCCCTGTTCAAGGCCCGCGCCTTCGACTGGACGGGCGACGGGACGGTCGACCCCGGCGACGACTTCTGGACGGCCTACGTCTTTCACACGCGCGACATGGTTCGCCAGACGATGCTCGACGGGATGCAGCTCGTGCGCACGCTGCGGTCCTTCGACGGCAAGGCGACCTGGGGCTTCGACCCCACGGGCCGAGGCGCCTCGGGCGTGGCGGGCGACTTCGACGGCGACGGCGTGGTCGACGTCGGCGGCGCCTCCGCCCTGCACGTCATCGGCGGCTCGCTCGGCGGCATCACCGGGTCGGTGCTGGGCGGCGTGGAGCCCGCGATAGACGACGTGGTGGCCATCGTCCCGGGCGGCATGCTGAGCGAGATCGGCACGCGATCGACGCTCGGCGGCGTGAAGAACGCGATGGTGCTGCGATCGCTCGGGCCGATCTTCTTCGCCGAGGCGGGCGCGCTCATGGTGCGCGTCAACCTCGGCCACACCGACAACGTCGCGATGAAGGTGCAGGACCTCCCCGCCCTGTCGCCGCAGGACACGGTCGTCCTGCACAACCACAAGACGGGCGAGTACCGCTGCGCCGCCGTGCAGCCCTCCGGCACCTTCCGCGTCACCGTCTCGTCGGACGCCGGCGACCCGCTCGAGCTGCGCGTCTACCACGGGCCGCTCGCGCCGCGCGCGCCCGAGGGGTGCGTCCCCGCGGGCGAACCGTACGTCGACCTCACCACGTTCGGGGCCGACGCCTACCTCGGCGACCAGACCTTCCGCGAGGGCTCGCCCCTCGTCGCGCCGACCGACGGCTTCGGCCTGCGCCGCGGCGCGCCCGAGCTCCGGCGCTTCCTCGGGCTGTCGCAGATCGCCCTCGATTCGGCCGATCCGATGAACTTCGCGCCCTACTGGGACGGCTCGCGCACGCTGACCTACGGCACCGGCGAGACGACGCGCACCAACGTGATGCTCCTGCCGTCGGTGGGCGACCCGGGCGTGCTCATCGCCGCCGGCATCGGCCTCGGCCGCGCGGCCGGGTTCGTCGAGTACGACCGCAACGACCCGCGCTACGGCGACTCGCAGAACCAGGTCCTCCTCGACACGCACACCATCGAGGGCACCTATCGGCTCGGGCGCCACCACGACAGCAAGGGGCAGCCCGTGCTGATGGACGTCGACCACCTCGCCGCGGTCGCGTCGGCCGACGACGGGCTCGATGTGCCGCGCCTCGACCCGCCGCTGCGCCTGATGCGCAAGAGCGCGGACGGCGGCTACAGCGGCATGATCCTGCCGATCCTCACCCCGCACGGCAAGCACGGCTTCGTCGCGCCCGACCCGACGCAGGCCTTCGATCTCGGCACGTACCTGCTGAACATCGCCGGGCGCTACATGCAGCACAGCGGCCGCGAGTTCTCCTACGACAAGTGCCAGGCGACCTCCGCGTGCGCCTGGCCGACGTTCCCGCTGAAGTAGCGATCTCGCCGCCCGTCACTCGCGCGGCCTCGCCTCGACCGCGACGTGGACGTGGACGAGCGCCGTCCCGGCGGCGGCGCCCCTCCCGTGTATGCTCGGCCCGATGCGACGCCCCGCCGCCTTCGCCGCAGCGCTCGCGCCGATCCTCGCGGCCTGCGTCGAGGGCGCGATCGCGGCCCCCTCGGCGGGCGAGCGCGTCGGCGAGGCGGCGCTCGCCCAGTCGGTGGACGACGCCACCTGGGCGGGCTGCGACACGAACCAGGTCGCCGGCCTCGCCGCGCAGGTCGCGGCGCAGGCGAGCTGCTTCGCGCCCGGCGCGTACGTCCCGATCCCCGCGCAGCCGAACCTCGACGCGAGCGGCGCGGAGATGGCCTGGCTCGAGCAGCCCGCGGCCGACGCGCTCGTCGCCGCGCTCTCGAAGAACCCCGGCCTGGGCATGCAGGTGAACTCGGCGCTCCGCACCGTGGTGCACCAGTACATGCTCTCGAAGTGGGCGGACGCGGGCATGTGCGGTATCAGCCTCGCGGCGAGCCCCGGCCAGTCGAACCACGAGTCGGGCCTCGCGCTCGACGTGCAGCAGTACGGCGCGTGGCTGGGGCCGCTCCAGAACGAGGGCTTTCACTGGCTCGGAAACAATGATCCTTGGCACTTCGACTACGCAGGTCCCGGCGCGGTCGACTTCCGCGGCACCGACGTGCGCGCGTTCCAGCACCTGTGGAACGTGAACAACCCCGGCGACCCGATCGACGAGGACGGCGCCTACGGGCCGCAGACGGGCGCCCGCGTCGCGGCGGCGCCGGCTGGGGGCTTCGCGCAAGGCGCCGACTGCGGCGCGCCGCCGGCCCCGAAGAAGCCGGACCTGAAGCCGAGCGCGTCGCTCCCGGACGCGCCCGACGTGTTCGCCGACGGCGCGTCGAAGGGCGCGGGCGAGGCGTTCGAGGGCGAGACCTTCCATGTCGCTCTCGCGGTGACGGACACGGGCGACGGCGAGGCGGCGAGCGTGAAGGTCGGCGTGGAGGTGGACGGGCCGTGGGTCGCGGCGACGGCGTACGTCCTCGAGAGCGACGCGGCGCAGGCGGGCACGTTCGTCGAGAGCGACGCGAACGCGGACCCGTCGAACCCGCCGCACGACGCGCCGCTCGGCGAATCCCTGCGACTTTCGCTCGGGCACGTGGCGCCGGGCGAGACGGCGCGCGTCGTCCTCACGCTGCTCGCGGCGAAGTACTCGATCGGCCTCGCGCTGCCGGCCGTGCGCTTCTGGGTCACCGACGTCGACGACCGCTACCACCAGGCCGCGTTCAGCGACGCCCCGACGGGCGACGGTTCGCAGACGGGCGGCACGCTCGCGATCACGGCGCCGGTCGACGTGTACGCGCGCGATCATTGGGAGTGGGGCGGCGGCGTGCGCGAGGGGTGGAAGGCGACGTCGGGGTGGACGATCGCCGTCGACGAGGCCGCGGGCGCGGCCGGGATCTCCGTGAAGGCCGGCGGGCCGTCGAAGGAGCCGGGCGCGACCAGCCCGACGACGACGATCGACGCCGCGACGCACCCGGCGATCACGCTGCGCGCGCGCCGCGCCGGGGGCACGGGCGAGGGGCGCGTCGAGGTGGCGACGGACGCCGCGAAGGTGATCGGTGAGGGGCCGACGTTCGCGATCGCGCTGCCCGACGACGGGGCGTTCCACGAGGTCGCGATCGACGCGGCGGCGAGCGCGGGCTGGGTGGGGAACGTGACGCGGCTGCGGATCGTGCCGTTCGCGTCGGGGGAAGGGACGCTCGACCTCGATTGGGTGCGCGTGGGGGACGCGCCCGGCGGCGCAGGCGGCGCGGGCGGTCAGGGCGGTGGTCCGACCGGCGAGGCGGGCGCAGCGGGCGCGGCACCGGCCGGCGCGGCGGGGGGCGAGGCGATCCTCGGCAGTTGCGGCTGCGACCTCGCCCGGCGCGCGCGCGGAGGGGAGGCGGCGGTCGCGATCGCGATCGCGGGGATGGCGGCCGCCCGGCGACGGCGTCGATCGCGGAGCGGCGCCTCGACTGGCAGCGTCCGCGCGCCGCGTCGCCTCGGCGGATGGCCGGCTCCCGGGGTCGCGCAGGAGGCGCGCGCCGTCCGCGGCCCGCCGAGGCGACGCTTCCAGCCCTGCTGGCGCGCTCGCGACTGAACCGGGAGCGAGCCGAGCCCCTTTCGATCACTGGCATTCATGCCGGTGCATTCGATGGTCGGCCTCGCTCACGGGGAGAGGGGCTCGGGCCAGGGCGACGGTTCAGCAATCCGCGACGTGCGAGCTCCGGAGGGCTTTTCGCCGAGGGTCTGGCTACCTGACGTCGCCGTCCGAGTCGACCTTCGCGACCTGGGCCGACAGCGCGCGCGCCTGCGGCGAGATCGTGGCGAACGCCGCAGGGCCGACCCCGCCGGCGCCGCCCTGCTTGTCGTCCGCGTCGTGGTCGTTCTTCGCGGCAGGGCCCGTCACGGTCGCGGCCTGAGCGGCCGGTCCCATTGCACCAACGTTCACGTGAGCCTCCTTCTTCGCGTCGCCGGTTCGACGACGATCGTGGGACGGACTGCGGCGAGGGTCCTGAAGCCGGCGCCGCGCGGTGGGGCAATTATCGGCGTCCGGACCGCGGCGCGCGCGGGGCCGGCGCCGACGCGGGAGCCGGCCAGCGTGGCGCGGCGTACGTGTGGCCGGGGGGTTCGGGCGCACCATCGGTCGCGGCGCCCCGGGTTCGTTCGACTTCCGTGCCGTCGCGCGCCCGTGCGATCGTGCCCTCATGCCTTTCAATGGGAGCCTCGCACTCCTCGCCTCGTGCGCGTTCACCCTCGCGCTCGTCGCCTGGATGGTCCGCGTGATCCGCCGGCCGAGCTTCCTCGTCCTCGCACGGCGAATCGAGGCCGTGGCCGAGAAGCTCGGCGCCAGGCGGATCGGCGACGACCTCGTGATCGACCAGGGCGGCCGCGCGGTGTACCTCGGCACCGTCCCGGGCAGGCGCGCCGCTCCGGTCTTCGAGGTGTGGTCGCGAGAGGGCGGCGGCGGGGTCGACCCCGGCGACGACGACTACCGCACGGCGAGGGCGGCCGCCCCGGCCGTGCCGTCGCGCCCCACGGTCCTCTTGCGCCTCGAGACCGGGAGCGACAAGCTCGGCAAGCTCCTGCGCATCAACCGCGAGCTCCAGACGGGGGACCTCGAGTTCGACCGGCGCGTCTACGTCGAGAGCGACGCGTCGGACGCGGAGGTCCTCGCCGCGCTCGGCGGCCCCCGCGCCCACGCCGCGTTCGTGCGCCTGCTCGAGCTCGGGCCCGCGTACGTGCTGATCAACGGCCACGACACCGCCGCGGTCTCGGCGGCCTATGATCGCGTGGCGCTTGCGCCGCTCGAGGCCGGGCCGCTCGCCGAGATCGCCTTGCGCGTCGCCGACGTCGCCGACGCGCTGCCGGCCTCCGAGGGCCCGGTCGACCCGCCCCACCTCCTCCGCCGACCGTCGAGCCTCGTCGCCTTGGTTGTCCTCGTCGTCGGCCTCGGCGCGACGGCCGTCCAGGTCGCGTACTCGGTCTATCCGGTCTGCGACCGTCGCGACGTCCGCCCCGTCGTCGTCGCAGCGGTGGTCCCCTGGTTCCTCGCCGTCGTCGGCGCGGCCCGGGTCGTGCGCGGCCGCCCGACGTCGTTTCGCTCGTTCGTCCTCCTCGCGGTCGCCCTGGCCGTCGCGACCCCGCTCTTCTCGGTCGCCGGCGCCGTCATGGTCAATGGTGGCGTCGACACCTCCCCGCCCCAGGACCGGAGTCCCACCGTCCTCGTGATGCAAGAGAAGCACGGCCGCCACGGGACCGACTACCTCCTGGAGCTCGCTCCGTGGCGCCCCGGGGCACGCGCCGTGGAGGTCAGCGTGAAGCAGCCCTTCTATGCGTCGCTCCACGTGGGCGCCCCCGTGCGCCTCGTCACGCACCGCGGTGCATTCGGCTGGGAGTGGTGGCAGCACATTCACGATGCCAAGTAGGAAGTCGGCTGCGTCCGCCGCGGCGCAGGGCCCGAGCGTAGGCCCGTGCGCGTGGCGCGACGCGCTCTTGCCGGAGCTTCAGAAGGGCCTGAAGACGCTGCGCGTGCACGCGGCGGCCGCGTACGTCGACGACCCGGGCGCGCAGAAGGCCCTCTTCGGCAAGGCCGCCGCGGTGCAGGCGCCGAAGAGGAGGCGCGCGAAGAAGGGCGCCGCGGAGGCCGCGCCCGCGAAGCCCGCGTAGGGCGCCTCGCCCCTCCGTCGAGCGTCGCGCCAGCGAGGTTCCCGCCCACGATCGACGCGCGATCGAAGCAGGCGAGCCGCAGCGCGCTCTCGCGGAGATCCGCGCCGGCGAGGTTCCCGCCGGTGAAATCTCTTCGCGCCCGGCCGCAGCGAGGGCTACGTCCGCGAGGGGGGCCGTCCCGTCAGCGGGGGCTCCGCCGCCCGAGGCTCGCGACCGCCTTCGCGGCGTCGTCGGCGGCGCCGATCACGCGCAAGTTCGCCCGGTACGCGGCCAGCGCGGCGCTCCGGTTCACGGTCTCCGTCACGAGGTCGGTGCCGGATTGCCCCGCCGCCGCGCTCGCCTTGTCGAAAGCCTCGCGGGAGATCGTGACGCGCACGCCGCCGTCGGCCCGGTCCTGCGCGTCGACGCGGGACGGCGCGTAGCCGGGGGTCTCGACGTTGGCGACGTTGCTCGCGGAGCTTGCCAGCTGCGTCGTCGCGGCGTCGATCCCCGAGAGCGCGAGGTTCATCGGGCGCATGGGCCGATCCTACACGACGCTCGTGCCGCGAGGGTGGAGAGCACCGGTCCTCGCCGCCGGGCGCGCCGCGCGGACGTCGGCCGCGCGCAGCGCCTTCACGCGCCGCTCGAAGTCGCGTCGGTCGCCGTCCTCGATCGGCGCGCCGCCGAAGCGCGCCTCGAGGTAGATGCGCGTCAGGCCGGTCACCTCCTCGGCGAGCGGGTGTTCGATCCCGGCCAGCCCCTCGGCGTGGCGGAGCGGCGGCGTCGACGCCGGCCGCGGCACGCCCTGCGCGACCATCGCGGCCTCGAGCGCCTCGTAGAGCGCGGTCGCGAGGCGCGCGCTCGGCGTGCGGTCGGCGCTCGCCTCGGGGCCGGGGCCGCCCCGCCGAGCGCGCCGGCGGAGCCACACGTAGCCGGCCGCGCCGATCCCGAGGACGACCCCGAGGCCGACCAGCATGCGCGCGCGCGGCCACGCGGCGGCGGTGGTCGAGCTCGGCCGCCGGTAGCGCGACGAGAGCGTCTGGAGCAGGCCGACCTGCTGCTGCAGATCGTAGCCGACGACGTGGTGCTCCCAGCGCTGGCTCGTCGCCTCGAGCAGGTCGCGCAGGTTCGCCCAGAAGCCCGCGAGCTCGCTGCGCGGCGCCGCGTCGGCCGGCGGCGTCGGGTCGAAGGTGAGCCAGCCGCGCTCCTCGACGAAGGCCTCGACCCACGAGTGCGCGTCGCCCTGGCGCACGGCGTAGAAGTGCCCGTAGCGGTTGTACGTGCCGCCGATGAAGCCCGTCACGTTGCGCGTCGGGACGCCGACCGCGCGCAGGAGGACGGCCATCGCGGTCGAGTAGAACTCGCAGTGGCCGCGCTTCGACTCGAAGAGGAAGTCGTCGAGCGGCGACGCGGCGCGGCCCGAGGGCGAGGCCAGGTCGTAGCGGTACTCGCCGACGAGGTGCGCCTCGATAGCGCGCGCCTTTTCCATCGATCCGGTCAGGCCCTTCGTCCACTCGACCGCGAGCTCGGCGACGCGGCCTGGCAGCTTCGGCGGCAGCGCGAGGTAGCGCGCGCGCTCGACGGGCGAGAGGTGCTGGAACGTCGGCAGGCGCTTGGGCGAGAGGAAGACGTCGTATTTCAGGCCGCGATCGTCGGGCGCGACGTAGCGGACCTCGCCCTCGGCGCCGCGCATCGCGACCGGGGCCGTGTCCGGCCCGAGCTGCGCGCGCCCGCGGAAGCGCAGCCCCGAGGCGTACGGCGGGATGAACACGACCGGCGGATCGATGGGCTCGAGGTCGATGCGCAGGATCGGGTCGCCGAGCCCCGGGAAGCGCTCGAGCGCGATCATCCCGCCGTCGACCTCGGCGGGCCGCTTGGCGAGGTCCGTCTGCGACCAGGCGCGACCGTCGTACGCATCGAGCGCCGTCCCGCGCAGGTGCAGCGTCAGGCGCGGGGGCGGCGGCTCGGGCTGGTTCGGGACCTCGATGCGCATGGCGAGCGTCGGGTCGCTGCGCAGCACGCCGACCTCGCCGAGGTCCACGCGCCCCGAGAAGCCGACCATGCGCCCGGAGTGCTGCCGGTTGAGCAGGAGGAGCGACAGCCCGACGCGCGGGAAGAGCACGAAGAGCACGCCGGTGAAGGCGAAGATGGGCACCGAGAGCAGGCACGTGACGGCGAGGAAGCCCTTGCCGACCACGCGCCGCGACCGCAGGATCCGCGGCACGTCGACGGGCAGGCCCGTGCGGTCGCGCGCGCCCTGGCGGTAGTTGCCCTCGACCTCGCGGCGCAGGTGGCTGAGCACGAGCGCGCCCGGCGCGACCACGAGCACGCCGAGGAAGCAGAGCCCGTAGCCGACGCCGCCGCCGAGGACGGTGCCGGCGACCAGGTGCAGCAGCGCGAGCACGATGACCTGCTGGTCGTGCGCGGCGCCCTTGCGGGTCGCGAGGCGGATGATCTGCAGGGCGGCGGCGAACTCGACGAGCACGTCGAGCAGGTTCGCGCCGAGCGCGATGCGGCTGCCCTGCACGGCGAGCACCAGCAGCACCGAGCCCTTCTCGAAGTGCCGCGCGCCGGGGAGCTTCTGCCAGGCGTCGCGCGCGAAGAGCGCGGTCGCGAGGCCGACCAGGATGGTGCCGCTCACCCACCGCGAGAACTGGCCGCTCACGATGAGCGCGAGGATTCCGAGCGACGCGAGCGCGTCGGTCATCAGCCGGTGGATGAAGCCGAACCTCACGCGCGCCTCGCGGGCGGCGCGGGGGCCGATCCCTCGGCGCGCGGGCCGACCGCCCGTTCGGCCCGGAGCGCGGCCGCGCGATCCTCGTCGACGGCCTCGATCAGCGCCAAGAAGCGCAGGATCGGGTCGGTGCCGACGGTGCGGTCGCCGCGCGATCGCTCGCCGACCGTCGTCCGGACCACGACGCCGTCGCCCCGCTTGATGTGCGCGACCGCGCGCGAGGCGGCCTCCCGGATGCGGCGCTCGAACCCCTGCGCGAAGCCCTCCTCCGCGCCCTTGGGCCGCACGCTGTCGAGGGTGATCACGACGTCGGGGCGCGTCTCGCGTGCGCGCTCGCGCAGCACGAGGTCGGTCGTCAGGGTGCTCTTGCGCCAGTAGATGTCGCGCGGGTCGTCGCCGTCGCGCATGAGCCGCAGGCTGTGGGTCTCGTCGCCGCCGCCGCGCCCCGTCGTCGCCGTGCCGCCCTGCCGGCGCCCGCCCTCCTGGGGTGGCAAGCTCCGCGGGTCGACCGCCGGGTAGATCACGAGATCGCCCTCGGCCAGAACCTCCCGCGATTTCTCGAACAGGCCGAACGGGAAGCGGGTCGCGATGCGGAAGCCCGTGTGCCGGTCGCGCCCGCGCTTGGCGGGCGTGCGCCGGTAGGCGGCCACCTGCGCGGAGGCCGGGCTGATCTTCAGGAAGAAGCAGCGCTTGTCGGCGGGCTGCCCCGCGCGCAGGTCCTCGACCTCGATCGCGTAGGAGGGCACGCTCTTCTTGTGGTTGTAGACCTCGATCTCGACCAGGTGCGGCCGCCCGACCTGCGCGCGCGCGGGCAGTCGCCGCGTGACCGTGAGCTTGCGCAGCGAGAGGTCGCTCATCACGCCCGAGACGACGATGAGCGACAGCAGCATGCCGAGCAGCAGGTAGAGCAGGTTGTTGCCGGTGTTGATCGCGGCGAAGCCGACCCCGAGCGTGATGCCGAGGTAGTACTTGCCCTCGCGGGTGAACTTGAGCCGGCGCGGCGGCGTGAACAGGCGCACGAGGCGCCCGAGGACGCGCGCGAGAGGGCTCTTCGGGGCGTCGGCGGCGCTCACGATCCACCCCAGGGCGAAGCCGGGACGCCGGCCGTGAAGCCGGTGACGGTGGCGCGCCCGTGACCCGGTCCGCGGGGGAGCATCGCGACTAGAGCGGAACGGGGACCCGCGCGACGATGTCGCGCACGACGGCCTCGGCCTCGTCGCGGCTCGGCACGTAGCCCTCGGCGTGCGCGGCGAGGCGCACGCGGTGGGCGAGCACGGGGACGGCGAGGTCGTGGATGTCGTCGGCGATGCAGTAGCTGCGGCCGTGCAGGGCGGCGCGGCCGCGCGCGGCCCGCGCGAGGTTGATGCCCGCGCGCGGCGAGGCGCCGAGCGAGAGCGTGGGCGACGACCGCGTCGCCGAGAGCAGGGCCTGCAGGTAGGTCGCGAGCGCCGTGTCGAGGGTGACGCGGTCGACCTCGCGCTGCAGCGCGACGAGCTGCCCCGGGTCGAGCACCTGCGGGACGGCCTTCGCCCGGTCGGCGTCGCCGCCGTGCAGGAGCAGGCGCAGCTCGACCTGCGGAGGCGGGTAGCCGAGGCGGATGCGGACCATGAACCGGTCGAGCTGCGACTCCGGCAGCGGAAAGGTCCCGGCGAAGTCCTGCGGGTTCTGCGTCGCGATGACGAAGAACGGCTCCGAGAGCGGCGTCGTGATGCCGTCGACCGAGACCTGCCCCTCGTTCATGGCCTCGAGCAGCGCCGACTGCGTGCGCGGGCTGGCCCGGTTGATCTCGTCGGCGAGCAGGATGTGCGTGAAGATCGGCCCCTGCCGGAACACGAACTCGCCGACGCGCTGGTCGTAGACCGACACGCCGAGCACGTCGCTCGGAAGGAGGTCGCTCGTGAACTGGACGCGCTTGTGGTCGCAGCCCACGGCCCGCGCGAGCGCCCGGGCCAGCGTCGTCTTGCCCACGCCCGGCACGTCCTCGACGAGCACGTGGCCGCGCGCGATGAGGGCGGTGAGCGCGAGCTCGATGGCGTCCGGCTTGCCTTCGAGGGCGAGCTCGACGGCGGCGCGGAGCCGTTCGATCGCGAGCGTCGTCGCCTCTTTCCCGAGCGGGACGGCCGTCGTCATCGCCGCGGATGCTAGCATGAGTTGCGCGAACGTCGCCCGCCGCGCCGGGCGCGCGCAAGCGCGGTGGCCCAGCCCGCGGCGCGCATGTATGCTCCGCGCCCTCGTGGCGGCCTCGGATCCAGAGTCCTCGTCGGGCGCAGCTCGCCCGGCCCTCGGCGTCGGCGGCGCCTCCTCGCCCGCGGAGCCCGCGGAGCCCGCGGCGGCGGACCTCTCCGCCCCGCCCGCGGCCGCCTCCGACCCGCCCCCCGACGGCGGCTCGCTCGCCGACCCGCCCATCCTGCCGGACTCGCCCGTCGGATCCACGCTGTGGCGCGTCCGCGGCATGATCCGCACCGTCCGCCCGCACCAGTGGGTGAAGAACCTGTTCGTGCTGGCGCCGATCGTCTTCGCCAAGCACCTCACCGACCCGTCGCTCATCAAGTCGGCGGTCGGCGCCTTCGGCACGTTCTGCCTGCTCGCCGGCGCGGTCTACACGGTCAACGACATCGTCGACGTCGAGGCCGACCGCGTCCACCCGGTCAAGCGCAACCGGCCCATCGCCTCGGGGCGCGTGCCGCTGTCGTGGGCGAAGGTGCTGCTCGTCGTGCTCGTGCTCACGGCGCTCGGCGGCGCGTCGTTCGGCCCGCCGCTCTTTCTCCTAGTCGCGGCCAGCTACTTCGTCCTCAACCTCGCGTACTCGTTCTACCTCAAGAAGATCGCGTACCTGGACGTCGGGTGCATCGCGTTCTTCTTCGTGCTGCGCGTGCTCGCGGGCGGCTTCGCCACCCAGACGCCGATCTCCGGCTTCATGGTCGCGTGTACGGCGCTGCTCGCGCTGTTCCTCGGCTTCGGCAAGCGCCGCCACGAGCTCGCGGGCCAGAACGCCGCCAAGCAGCGCGCGGCCCTCGGCGCCTACTCGCCGCGCGTGCTCACCGTCGCGCTCGCCGTCACGGGCGTCGCCAGCGTCGTCACGTACTTCGCCTACACGCTCGACCCGGACACGCGCAGCATGTTCCGCAGCGAGTGGCTGTGGGTGACCACGATCCACCCGCTGTTCGGCGTGTTCCGCTTCCTCGAGCTCGTCGCCGGCCGCCCCAAGGCCGAGTCCCCGACCCAGGAGATGCTGCGCGACACGCCCTTCGTGATGAACCTCGTCCTGTGGGTGGTCGAGGTCCTCACGATCGTCTACCGCCTGAGGCCGTCCTGATGGCGAAGGCCGCGGCGACGGTCCCGGGCGCGAAGAAGGCGGGCGACGAGGGCCTCGCGAGCCGCACCGACCCCTGGACGGACCTGGCGCTCACGCTCCCCATCTTCGTCGTCTACCACCTCGGGGTCGCGCTCCTGCCGATCCGCAACGCGGCCGACCCGGTCACCGCCGAGCTGAAGGCCCTCGCGAACCACAGCCTCGCCACCTACGCGGGCCTGACGCTCGCGATTGGCGCGGCGCTCGTGGGCGGGCTCGCCGTCCTCGGCCGCGGCCACGCGCTGCGCGCCTCGCGCTTCGCGCTCGTCGCCGTGGAGGGCTCGCTCTACGCGGCGCTCATGCGCTTCGCCGGCTCGTACGTCGTCGGGTCGCTGCGCCTCGCCAAGGACCTCGTCGACACGCGCGGGCCCTTCACCGGCGTCGTCATGTCGCTCGGCGCGGGCTTCTACGAGGAGGTCGCGTTCCGCGTCGGCCTCTTCGGCCTCGGCGTGCTCGCCATCCGCGCGATGAAGCCGCCCGGCGCCGGTCGTCTCGGCCTCACCGTCGTCTGGGCGCTGGTCGAGTCCTCGTGCTTCTCCGGCTGGCACTACGTCGGCTCGATGGGCGACCCGTTCGACCTCAAATCGTTCGTCTTCCGCGCCGTGTGCGGCCTCGTCCTTACCGCGATCTTCGCCCTGCGCGGCTTCGCCCCGGCCGTGTGGACGCACGCGCTCTACGACCTCTGGGTGATGGTGCTCTCGTGACGAACCGCCCCTGGATCCGGGCTCGGCCGCTCCCCTGGTCGCTCCTCGCCGCCGCCGCGGCCGCGCTCGGCGGCTGCGTCGCGGGCGCGCCGGATGGCGCCGTGCGGCCGAGGCCGCCCGCGCCGCTGCCGGAGTGGAAGACGGGCCCCGCGACGCCCGGGCTCGTGTGGTTCCCCGGCACCTGGCAAGGCGACGGGGTCGCGTACGTATGGGTGCCGGGGCACTGGGAGTCCCCCCCGCCCCTCGCGTCCGGGCGCTGAGCTCGCCCGCGGGCCGGTCCGAAATTCCCCGCCCCGCGAATCGCCTGCTATGATCGCGTTATCCTTCGGGCCTAGCTCCTCCGCGTCCGGAGACGCGGCGGGGTGTCGGCCCTCCGCCCCGAGATCGGACCCCATGCGTCGTTCCCGTCCTGCCTCGATCGCGCTCGTCGCCCTCGTCGGCGCCTCCGCCGGCGCACAGGCCATGTCCTGCAAGTCGAGCCCCGAGAAGTTCCAGACGGTCACCTCGACCGGTACCCCCACCAGCACCAACACGGCGACCGGCCTCGGCGGCGGAGGCGGAGCCGGCGGGGCCGCGGGGGCGGGCGGCGCGGCGTCGGGCGGCGCGGGCGGCGCG
>CAIVJW010000070.1 GCA_903906315.1 uncultured delta proteobacterium
CGCCGCCACCGCCCCCCGCGGCGCAGTCCGCCGGTCCGCCGGCGAGCGCCCCGGAGGCCGCCGCGCCCGCCGCGCCGACCGAGGCCCCGCCGATCGCGGCCCCCGCCCCGCCCGCAGCCTCGGGCGGCGTCGCCCCCGCGGCGCCTCGGTCGGCCCCCAAGCGCCCGAAGCGCCCCGAGGACGAGCTCGGCATCTGACGACCGCCGCCGGGCGAGTCGTCGCGAGCTCGCCCGCCCGCCGGTGGGAGTCGAGCGTCGCGAGCTCGCCCGCCCGCCGGTGGGAGTCGAGCGGCGCGAGCGAGGTCGGTGGTAGCCTCGGCGCGATGCAAGCCAGCGCACGTCGACGTCAACGGCTCGTCGCCCTGGCCCTCGGGGTCTCGGTCGCGGTCAGCGCGGGCTGCGCGGCCCCGCACGACGACCTGACCACCGCCGACCAGGTGCCCTTCGAGGTCTATCGACTCTGCGACAAGGCGTCCTCGCACGACGAGTTCGCCCGGTTCTTCGACGGCAACCTCGTCGTCGTCGCCGCGTTCGACCAGGAGGGCTACTCCGGCGCCGAGATCGCCGGCAGCCTCGTCCTCTCGATCGTCGGGAACGGCCTCGACTTCAACGATCTCAGCAGCTACCGCCCGGAGTTCGACGCCGGCCGATACCGCCTCACCAACGGGGCGTCGCACCTCGGCTTCAGCCTCTACTTCGTCGACGCCTTCGGCCCCTACGCCGCCGGCGACCCGATCCCGTTCAACGTCTTCGACCCGAGCTCGTTCGTCACCGACGTCCGCGTCGCCGTCGACGTCGGCAAGTACCCGCCCATCTCGTACTCCTACAAGCCCGGGCCGCTCTACGATCTCGTGGACGGCGAGGTCGCGATCAGCGGCGGGTCCGTCGACGCCCTCGACATCCGCGTCCGCATCCACGCCGATCGGGTCGCGTTCGAGGTCGATAGCCAGTCGACGATCGCGGGGCAGGAGCCGCGCGCCGACGACCGCCTCACCGTGCGGATGAAGACGCTCCGCGCCCCGCTCGACGAGGTCTACGCCCAGTTCCTTTCGGGGGGCTACGGCTTTTCCTACGACGGCACCCGGTACGACAGCGCCTACTACGGGATCGACCAGACGCTGTCGGGCTCGGCCTTCCTGATGAAGAAGGACGAGACCGGCTGGTTCTGGACGGGCAAGTACGACGCTTCCGTGACGAAGGGCGACGCCACGTTCTACCAGGAGGGGTTCGTCTCGAACCGCGAGCAGAACACGACCGCGTACTTCTGCGCGCCGACGCACGCCGATCGGGTCGGGGTCGCGTGGCACCGCCTCGATCTCCTGGGCGGGCGGTTCGTCTTCGAGGACGGCGCCGTCATCGGCTACGGCCTCGGCGCGTACTGAGAGGTCGTGCAGATGAACCCCCGTATCGCCGCGGCGCTGGCGCTCCTGGTCCTGGCAGGCTGCCGCGCCCGGACCTGCGAATCACTGTGCGACGACCAGAAGGGCTGCCCGAACGCGACCGACCAGACCAAGGCGGTCGATTGCGGTGCGACCTGCGCGGCCGCCTCCCGGTGGACCGACGAGCGACACTGTCAGTCCGCCTACGCCGAGTACCTCGACTGCCAGGCCGACGGGGACGTCTGCGACCCCGACGCGATCGCCCGCTGCAACGCCAAGGTCGCCAGCTGCGGCTGGTGAACGCGCAGCGGACGCGCGGGAGCGTGTCCGGAGGGGAGCCCCCCCCGTGGTAGCCTGGCCCACATGACCGGCCCCGCCGCACCGCTCTCGTCGGGCGTCGAGATCGGCCGCGTCATCGAGCAGCGCTACCGCATCCTCGCGCTGCTCGGCCGCGGGGGCATGGGCGTCGTCGTGCGCGCCGA
>CAIVJW010000071.1 GCA_903906315.1 uncultured delta proteobacterium
CCCCGCGGCCGCGCGCGCGGTCGACACGCCGGGCCCGCGGTCGCTCTCCGCCGTCACGTTCGGCGTGGTCGCGCGCACCTCGGGCATGCCGCTCGCCCACCACAACGTCTTCTTCTCGCGCGACTACCGCGAGGAGTTCGACTCGCTCGGCCGAGGCGAGATCCCCGCCGATCCCACGGCGTACGTCTGCGCCCAGGACCGGCGGGAGGACGACCGCGCGATCGACGGCGAGGAGCGGCTGCTCATCCTGGTCAACGCGCCGCCGTGCGGCGACCGCGACCCCTTGTCACCCGAGGAGATCCGACGATGCGAAGCGCGAATGCTGGGGGTGCTGAGGCGTGCTGGCCTGACGCTGGAGCGCGCGTCGGAGCCGCCGACGATCACGACGCCGACCGAGTTCGATCGCCTGTTTCCGGCGACGGGCGGGGCGCTCTACGGATCGGCGACGGTCGGGATGTTCGGGGCGTTCGCCAGGCCCTCGTCGACGACGCGGCTGCCGGGCCTGCTGCTCGCGGGCGGCAGCGCGCACCCGGGGGCGGGCGTGCCGATGGCGGCGACGAGTGGGCGGCTCGCAGCGGCGGCGGTGATCGAGGGCCTCGCTTCGACCTCGCGATCGAGGCCGGCGGCTACGCTTGGTGGTACGTCGACGCCCTGAGCGACGACGGGCACCACGGGGTCACGATCATCGCGATGATCGGCAACGTCTTCTCGCCGTTCTACGCGGCCGCCCGCGCCCGCGGTCCGGCGAACCCGCTCGACTTCGCCGCGATCAACGTCGCGATCTACGGGCGCCGCGGCGCGGGCTGGGTGCTCACCGAGCGATCACGGGCGGCCGTCGCCCGGGAGCGCGACCGCCTGGAGCTCGGGCCGAGCCGCATCGCCTGGGCGGGCGACGCGCTCACCGTGGACGTAGACGAGCGCACGTCGCCGTTCGGGCGACGCATGAGAGGTCGCGTGCGCGTGCTGCCGGAGCTGGTCCACGGCGTGCCGGTGCGCCTCGACGGGGCGCGCGGCGCACACGCGTGGTGGCCGATCGCGCCGCGATCCCGCGTCGAGGTCGAGCTCGCCGAGCCCTCCCTGCGCTTCGCGGGCACGGGCTACCTGGACGCCAACGCCGGCCGCGAGCCGCTCGAGCGCGCGTTCGCCGGCTGGTCGTGGTCGCGCACGCACGGGGCGAGCCGGACCGCGGTCGCGTACGCGGTCGACCGGCGCGACGGCACCGAGGAGGTCTTCGAGCGCACGTTCGACGCGCGCAGCCTCGTCCTCGACGCGCCCCGGCTGGAGCGCTCCGCGCTGCCCAGCACCAGGTGGCGCATGCCGCGGCCATTTCACGGAGAGCCGGGCGCGCGGCCTCGCGTCACGCGGACGCTCGAGGACACGCCGTTCTACGCGCGCACCGAGGTCGACGGCGCCCTCGCCGGCGAGCCCGGCCGCGCGGTCCACGAGGCGCTGTCGCTCGACCGGTTCGTCGCGCCATGGGTGCAGTTCATGCTGCCGTATCGCATGCGCCGCGAGGGCGCGCGGTGAGCGCCTCCGACGTCGCGCTCGGGTGGGCGGTGAGCCTCTTGCACGTCGCGATCTTCGCCGCCGCGCGCCTTCCTAGCGCTCCGCGGGCACGCGGCGCCGCCGCGGGCGCGACCGTCCTCGTCGTGCGGCCGTGCGCCGGCGACGAGCCCTTCCTCGGCCGGACGCTCGGATCGACCGCGCGCGCGACGACACGCGCTCGACTCGTCGTCCGCTTCGCGGTCGGCACCGCCGACGACGCCGCCGTCGCCGCAGCCTCGCGCGCCGCTACCGACCTCGCTCGCGCGGGCGTCGACGCCGAGGTTCTGATCACGGGCGCGCGCGGTCCCAACCACAAGGTGATGCAGCTCGCCGCCGCCTGGGCCCGGCGACCCGAGGGCACGGCGGCGATCCTGATCGCCGACAGCGACCTCGACCTCGAGGGCCTCGACCTCGACGCGCTCCTCGACCCGCTCCTCGCGCCCGGCGGCCCCGGCGTCGTCTGGGCCCCGCCGTCGGAGCGCGGCGCCATCCTCTCGATCGCCGATCGCGCGTCGCAGGGCCTGCTCGGGGCCTCGCTGCACGCGTTCCCGCTGATCGCGCGCCTCGACGGCGGCACGCTCGTCGGCAAGCTCTGCGCCGTGCGCGCGTCGACGGTCTCGGCCATCGGCGGCCTCGCGTCGCTCGGGACGAGCCTCGGCGAGGACCTCGAGCTGTCGCGCCGCGTGCGCGCCTCGGGCCTGACGGTCGAGGCCGCGCCGATCGTCGCTCCTTCGCTCGCGGCGCGCCGCACCTGGGCCGCGGCGCTGGGGCGCTACGCCCGCTGGCTCACGGTCATCCGCGCCCAGCGCACGCCGCTCCTGGTCGCGTACCCGGCGGTCTTCCTCGGCCCATGGATCGCGTCGATCCTCGCGATCACCGACCTCGCCGCGTCGCCCGCGCGCGCAGCCCTCGCGATCGGCGCCGCGGTCCTCGCGCGCGCC